>JAAYRW010000115.1 GCA_012518555.1 Tissierellia bacterium | reverse complement strand
TAAAATCAGGGAATGATATAATATTAGAGATAGATATACAAGGTGCCTTACAAGTTAAGAAAAACTATCCAATGGGAGTGTTTATATTTATTCTTCCTCCTTCATTAACGGAATTAAAAAATAGAATTGAAGGAAGAGGTACCGATTCAAAGGAAGTAATTTTAAAAAGAATGGAAAGCGCCTATGAGGAATTAAACTATGCATTTCAGTATGATTATGTAGTTTTAAACGACCACATTGATGTAGCTACGGAAAAAATAAAGCATATAATACATGCGGAAAAGAACAGAGCAATTAGAAATAAAGGACTTATAAGTAAAATCAGGGAGGAATTATGAAGAACGTATCTATAGATGAATTAGTTGAAATGGTTGACAGCCGTTATTCATTAGTAACAATAATTTCAAAAAGAGCAAGACAAATAATTGATGGTTCAAAGCCTTTAATTGAAACAAATACAATTAAGCCGGTTGCAATAGCAATTGAAGAATTCTACCAGGAAAAATATGAAGCCATATACGATTATGATAAATATTTAAGAGAAAAAGAATTAATTGAAAAAGAAAAGGAACGAAAGGCAGCTGAAGTAGCAGCCGAGGCAGCCGAAGCAGCTGAAGCAGATGAAATTAATGAAGAGGAAACAATAGAAGCGGGAAGGGAAACAGAAGAAGTGGAAAGATCTAACAATCAAGAGTAATATATAATCAGTCGATTGACTGATTATTTAATTTGTAAAACGGAGAAAATATGTATAATACTTTCGTAAAAGTAATATTAAATAACAATTCAAAAAGTACCGACCAACTATATAGCTATGGAGTTCCACAAAGGTTAGAAAATTTAGTGGAGGAAGGTAAAAGGGTCAGTATAAATTTTGGAAGAGGAAAGAACATTATTGAAGGGTTAATAGTTTCTATTACTTCAACCTGCCACTATCCAATGGAGAAAATCAAGCCTATAATTGAAATAATTGATCCTAGTCCTGTGGTTAGCAAGGAAATGATAAAAATGATATTTTGGATTAGGGAAAGATATATTTGCAAGTATTCAGATGCTATGAGACTTATGTTGCCTTCAAATACAGCAAGTGCTTACATAAAGCATGTATACCTCAATAAGGAAACAGAATATAATATTAAGAAAACTCCCCAACAGTTAAAAGTAATAGAGTATTTAAAAGAACACTCTTCCGAAAGTATAAAAGAATTAACTAAGAAACTAAATGTTTCTAATGCGGTAGTAAATAATTTAATAAAAAGGGATGTTTTAAAAGAAAAATTTCTTTTAGATTATAGTAGTAATCCGGTAAAATTAACAGAAGCTCCCCTTTTAAATCAGGAACAAAAAAAGGCCTATGAAAGGATTATTAATTCAGATAAAAGAGCATTTTTGCTTCACGGTGTAACTGGCAGTGGTAAAACCGAAGTATATATGAGCTTAATAGAAGAATATTTAAAAATAAATAAGCAGTCAATAATGTTAGTGCCGGAAATATCTTTAACAGCTCAGACTATAGATAGATTTGAAAAAAGGTTTGGTAATAAAATAGCCGTATTTCATTCTAGATTAAGTAAGAAAGAAAAATTTGTCCAGTGGAAGAGAGTTTACAAGAGGGAAGCAAGTATAGTTATAGGTGCCAGATCTGCAATATTTGCTCCAATACGGGAATTAGGTGTGATAGTAATAGATGAGGAACACGAAGATAGCTATATTTCTTCCACATCCCCAAAGTATAATACTATAGAAGTTGCTATTAAAATGGCTTATATATTAGATGGAAAAGTTGTTTTGGGTTCTGCCACCCCATCCCTTAACACTTACCATATGGCAATGGATGGAAAGATAGAGCTTCTGGAAATGAAAAAAAGAGTAAAAGACGCACAAATGCCTATTATGAAAATAATAGATATGTCTGCAGAATTAGATAAGGGAAACAATACTATAATAAGTGAAGAGCTCTATAATAGTATTAAAATTTCATTAAGTAAAAAAGAACAATCAATACTTTTTTTAAATAAAAGAGGATATTCCGGCTTTGTCACTTGTAAAAAATGTGGACATACCATAAGGTGTCAACGGTGTGACGTGTCTATGACCTACCATATTGCAGGAAATATATTAAAATGTCATTATTGTGGAAGGACCGGCAGAGTAAGTTATAAATGTCCAAAGTGCGACAGTGATAAAATAGAGCAGTTTAGTGCCGGTACCCAGTATGTGGAAAAATTAGTAAAACAAATATTCCCAAGGGCAAATGTTGAAAGAATGGATTTTGACTCAATGATGGATAAAGACGGTTATGAAAATATTTATAATAATTTCAAAGCCGGAAAAATTGATATTTTAATAGGAACTCAAATGCTTGCCAAAGGATTTGACTTTCCCGATGTAACTACTGTAGGAGTTCTATCAGCAGATGCAATACTAAATCTACCTTTCTACAATGCCAGCGAAAAAACATTCCAGCTTATAACTCAAGTAAGTGGAAGGGCTGGCAGGGGACATAAGAGGGGAAGAGTTTTTATACAAACTTACGAACCGGAAAACTTTATTATTAATACGGCAAGGGACAATAATTACGATTTGTTTCTACAAGAGGAGTTAAAATTAAGAAAAGAGTTTGCTTTTCCTCCCTTTATCAATATAATAAATATATGCTTAATTTCACGAAATGAAGAACTAGTTATAAAGACTGCTAATGAGAAATATTTGGAAGTTAAGGATGCAGTTAAAGAAATGATTAAGGAGAGAAGTTTATTATTGTATCGACCTGTTCCTCACCACATTTACAAAGTTAACGACGAATACAGAATTAATCTGTTTGTAAAAGTATCAAATTACAGTTTGGCGAATTTTAAAAAAATTCTGAGGACAGTATATATGGATAAAGATATAGAGAATATAAAGGTAAGTATAAATATTAATACAGATACAATTTAGGAGGTGGACATATGGCATTAAGAAATATAAGGTATGAAGGCGATGAAATATTAAGAAAGAAAAGTAGAGAAATAGCTCAGGTAGATGAGAGAACAAGAATACTCATGGATGACATGGTGGAAACTATGTATGCTAACGAAGGTATAGGTCTTGCAGCTCCTCAGGTAGGAATACTTAGGAGAGTTATCGTAATAGACCTTGGAGATGGCAAGGTTTATAAAATGGTAAATCCTAAAATAACCCAAAAATCCGGCGAAGAAACAGCCCCGGAAGGTTGCCTTAGTGTACCAGAAACAAGGGGAACAGTTCCTAGACCTATGAATATTACAGTGGAGTATTTAAATGAAAACAATGAAAAAGTAGAACTAGAAGCAGAAGGACTATTAGCTCGTTGTATATGTCACGAAATCGATCATTTAGATGGAATTTTATTTGTAGATAGAGTTGTTGAAGATGTTGAAGAAGGGTAGAATATGAATGTTATTTTTATGGGAACACCAGGCTTTGCTGTTCCCACACTAAAAAAACTTTATAAAGAAGGCCATAAGATTTCTTTAGTAGTTACCCAGCCAGACAAACCATTTGGTAGGGGTAAAAAGCTGAAGAAGTCAGAAATAAAAGAAACTGCTGAAGAATTAGGACTTAAAATTTTTCAGCC
>JAAYRW010000114.1 GCA_012518555.1 Tissierellia bacterium | reverse complement strand
CTTCTCATATTTGCCTGCATCATTACCCCCATAAGGTGTCCATAGTAGCTTATATAATAATTAAGCCCTACTTTTAATATGTAAATTACTGCTAAAACTATTAGCCAGCTAATCATAACTTGGAATTCCTGATTAGGAACGTATATATTTATAATATTTCTTGTAATCATAGGATAGAATAAATCACATATAGCTACAATAAATGCACAGATCATATCTGTTATAAATATTTTTTTGATTTTTGGTGGCTTATAATATTCTATAAATCTTTTAAGCATACCTTACTCCTGTCTATTTTTCCTTGATCTAAAATTAATAAAGGATACTAGAATGTAAACAAAAATTGAAACTAAGTCTAACAAAAATATTAATATAATGTATAAACTTTTAGAATAACTAATAAATGCAACAATAATTAAAGAAAAAATCATTGCGGCATTGGCAAGATTTGAAGAATCCATTTTAAAAATTCTTTGGCATAAGTGGCCCACACTTGCAGAGTGGAGGATTATACCTATTATTACAGACGTTGAAGCATAGCCAAAGTTTTTTGTCAACAGGGAAGATCCTTGACAGAACAAAAATATACCTATTGCCAATAGGGCATATCTAAACCATTTTTTCTTCCGCAGCTCTTGTCGCTGTTTTTGTCTAATTTCGTACATTGTTCACCTCAATAGTAATATAGTTCAATAATATCATTATTTATATAGTTTTTCAACTGAGATGTTTATTTTGTGATGGTGAATTTTTTGACGAAAACTGAAAAATTCTATTGACATTTCAAAGAATATATGTTAAACATAATTGAGTTTGGGGATTACCCGACAGCGTAGCAATATAATATGTTTTTCAAGAATTATTACAGATACGTTAGATCTGATTATAAGGACTGAAAAAGGGGAATATTATTATTGTTACTTTTCAGTAAAAAGTATTAATAAAATTTTATTAACTGAAGGGAAGAAAAAAATGAAAAAACTAAAGAAAATTATTATTTTGTTTATTGTAACTATTTTAATTTCAGCATGCCAACAAGAAGACACGCCTATTGCAACAGATATCAAGACGGATTTAACTATGGGCTATACTACAGAGCCTGAAGGTCTTGATCCTCATAGAACTGCTGCAGCTTCCACATTTGCCGTAACAAACAATATATATGATACCTTAGTCGGAGTAAAATCCAATTGGGAAATTGAGCCTAGACTTGCAGAAGAATGGGTTATTTCTGATGACGGTATGGAAATTACATTTTCTTTACGAGATGATGTATATTTTCATAATGGAAGGAAGATGGTTTCAAAAGATGTGGAATATTCATTCAATAGATTGAAAGATGCTGAAAGTCCTAGGGCCAGGGATTATGAAAATATAGTAAAAATAGAGATTTTAAACGATTATGAAATTAAATTTACTACTGCTAATTTAGATGTGGACCTTTTACAAAGTTTTGCTTATCCATGGGCTGCCGTTGTTCCTGAAGAAGCAGAATCAAATTTAAAAACACAACCTGTAGGAACGGGAGCATTTACTCTAAAGGAATGGCTACCTCAGCAACATCTTATTTTAGAAAAAAATGAGAATTATTACGGAAATGAAATAAACTTAACTACAGTTAAACTAATACTTATTCCCGATGCAACCAGTATGATGGCAGGCTTCCAAGTAGGGGATTTAGATATAATTCCTTTAACGGGAGACCAAGTAACTATGGTTGAAGGTAATGAAAATTATCAAGTGCTTTCTGAGCCTATGAACGCAGTTCAAATAATGTCACTTAATACTAACAATCAATATCTTTCAAATGAAAAAGTAAGACAGGCAATGGCAATGGCAATAAATAAGGATGAAGTTATAGAAGCTTCTATGTTTGGATATGGAGCTAAAATAGGCTCTCACCTTCCTCCTACTTCGCCAGATTACTATGATGCTAACAATATTATAGAATATAATCCAGATAAGGCAAAGGAACTATTGGAAGAAGCCGGATATAAAGATGGATTTACAATAGATATGTCCCTTCCTAAGAACTACCAGCTTCACGTTGATGCAGGCCAGGTAATTGCAGATCAACTAAGCAGAATAGGTATAGATGTAAATATCCAAATAGTTGAATGGGGAACATGGCTTAGCGAGGTGTACGGAGCAAAGAATTTTGATTCAACGGTAGTAGGTCACACAGGAAGGTTAGATTCCTATGCATTTCTTTCCAGATATAGATCAGACAGTCAAGACTATATTAGTTTAACTAGTGGAGAAATAGATCAGTTACTGGAAAATGCAATTAAAGAATTAGATGAAAATAAAAGGAAAGAAATATATAAAGAAATACAGATAATTTTAGCAAATAAACTTCCAGCAATATATTTGCAAACGCCTCATACTATGTTTGCCTTGCAGAAAGATGTTGGAGGAATGGAAATATTTCCAATAGATATTTATGATTTTAAGGAAGTATATTTTATTGAATAAGAAACAACTTCCTTTGAGGGTTCTAATATGTTAACTTATGTTTTGAGCAGGATCAAAAGTTCAATAGTTGTCTTGTTTGTAGTATCGGTAATTACATTTTTTGTACTTATGATAATTCCCGGAAATCCCGCACAGCTTATATTGGGAACTGATGCTACAGCTGAAATGGTAGCAGATTTAACTGAATCTATGGGTCTTAACAAGCCTCTTTATCAGCAATATTTGGGCTGGCTTTTAGACTTGTTGAAACTTGATATGGGAACATCTTACGTTTATGGAGAAGAGGTTACTAGATTGATTATAAGAAGTATTCCTGTAACTATTTCCATATCTATATTTGCTATGGCTATAGCTGTATTTATTGCATTCATTTTTGGAACTATTGCAGCAATTAAGAAGAACAGTATTATAGATTATTTTTCAAGAAGCATTATGCAACTTGGAGTAGCCATTCCTTCCTTTTGGATAGGAATGGTTTTTATCGTTTACTTTGGCATGAAACTTCGGATATTTCCAGTTTCCGGTTATGTGCCTATAAATGAAAACTTTCTTAACTCTTTAAAGAGCATTATTTTACCTTCAGTAGTTTTGGCTATAGGTGAGTTAGGGACACTTTTAAGAATCGTTAGAAGTTCTATGTTAGATTCCTTAAAACAGGATTACATGGATATGGCAAAAGTCAAAGGTTTAAGTGCAGGAAAAATATATATAAAATACGCTTTAAGAGGAGCCTTAACAGCTCCCTTGACAATTATAGGTATGCAATTTGCCAAACTTGCAGGAGGAACGGTAGTAGTTGAAACGATCTTTGCTTTACCAGGTCTAGGAAGATTAGTATTGACTGCCGTAGAACATAGGGACATTATATTGTTACAGGGTCTGGTAATGTTTATTACTGCCTCTGTAATATTCATTACTTTAATAGTGGATATTTTAATTATGTTTATAAATCCGAGAATTAAGTCTTTTCAGCAAGGTGAACTATGAGAAAAAATGTAAGTTTTATTATAGGAATTATATTAGTATTTATCATTATAATAACTTGGGTTTTGTCCTTCCTTTATATGCCACATTCTCCTAATGAGATGAATATATCCGAGAGATTTTTAAAACCGGATTTTCAATCAGAGCATATTCTTGGAACGGACAACTTTGGTAGAGATATACTAAGCCGTCTAATGTACGGATCGAGGAATGTCTTGTTAGTTGGAATAGGTTCAGTGACCTTAGGAACTGTAATAGGTATATTATTAGGAGCAATTGCTGCAATGTTTGATAGATTTGCTAATACTATAATTATGCGTATTATGGACGGTTTAATGGCGTTTCCGGGAATACTTTTAGCTATGATGCTTGTAACCGTTGTAGGAAGAGGAATTCAAGGTTCTATTATAGCGATAAGTATTTTTATGGTACCGGTGTTTTCCAGACTTGTTTATTCAATGATTTTAGATACGGAAAATCTTTTATATATAAAGGCTGCAAGAAGTTACGGAAGTTCAGGAAAAGAAATATTTATCAGGCACTATATTCCTGCTATGTTGCCAAGATTAATAACTCAGTTTAGCTCTTCCATAGGTTCTGCTGTAATGATAGAAACATCTCTTTCGTTTTTGGGATTGGGCGTACAACCTCCCCATGCTAGCTGGGGTTTAATGTTAAGTGAAGCCAGACAGTTTTTCTTAACTTATCCCTACCTAGCTGTAGCTCCGGGAATTGCAATAATAATTACAGTTCTTGGGTTTAATCTTATAGGAGATGGGTTAAACGATATACTTATTAACAGGAGAAATGATGATGAATGAAACAGTTTTAGTAAAAAATCTCCATATAAAAGCAGGAAAAAACACTTTAGTTAGCAAAACTTCTTTAACTATAAAAAAAGGAGAAATTTTTGGTCTCGTAGGAGAGTCTGGTTCAGGAAAAACAATCACGGCAAAGGCAATTATAGACTTGCTGCCGGAAGGTTTAACTTATACTGCTGATGAAATAATAACAGCAGGGAAAAATATACTTACTGCTTCAAGGGAAGAAAAGAAAGAACATATAGGAAAAAACATAGGCTATATTCCTCAAAATACAGTATTTTATTTACATCCCATGATTAAAATAAAGAATCAAATAGGCGATGGATATATGTACCATATGAAAAAAACTAAGAAGGAAGCATTAAAAAGAGCTGAGAGCCTTCTTATTAAAGTAGGTTTTAAAAGCCCTAAAACTGTTTTAAATTATTATCCATGGCAACTAAGTGGCGGTATGCGTCAAAGATGTAATATAGCAATGGCATTAATGAATGATCCTAAGTTAATAATTGCAGATGAACCTTCAACTGCATTGGATACTACAGTTCAAAAACAAGTTATGGAACTATTTAAAACTATAAATAAAAGCCTTGGAATATCTATGCTTTTAATTTCCCATGACTTAGGCCTTATAAAACATTACTGTCATAGTATAGGGGTAATGTATGCCGGTCAAATTATAGAGTCCGGGTCTAGGGAGGAACTTTTCAATAATCCTAAACACCCCTACACACAGCTGCTGATGAAGATTGTACCATCCCTATCAATAAAAAAGAATGAACCATTAACGGAAATACCAGGTTATGTACCGGAAAAAGGAAGAGATAGCAGGGGATGTCTCTTTGTTAAGAGATGTCCTAAGGCAATGGAAGTTTGCTCACAGACTGTTGAAGAGCACGAGGAAAAGGGACATTACTATAGGTGTAATTTATGAAAGAAAAAATGAAATCTAATATAATATCAGCAGTTAATATAAGAAAAGAGTATATAGTTAAAAAACATTTTATAACGGGAAAAACTAAAGAAAAGTATGTTGCTGTTAAAGGTGCAACCTTCCATTTAAAAGAAGGGGAAACTCTCGGAATAGTAGGGGAGTCCGGCAGCGGAAAATCCACTATTGGAGAAATAGTAGGAGGACTTCAAAAACCTACCTACGGACATGTATTATACTATGGGAAAAATATTAAAGATATGTCCATTGGGGAATATGAAAATTATAGAAAAAAGGTTCAGTTTATATTTCAAGATCCAAAAGGTTCTATGGATCCCAATTATAAAATTTCGGATATTTTATATATGCCCTTAGCTACTGCCAATATTGTAAAAAACAAAAAAGAAGCAGAAAAGTTAATTGATGAAATGCTTTTACGAGTAGGATTAGATTTAAAAGTTAAAAATAAATACCCCGGGGAAATAAGTGGAGGACAATGCCAAAGAGCTGCTATAGCAAGAGCCTTACTGGTCAGACCCAAGGTAATAATTTGTGATGAGCCGATTTCAGCCTTAGACCTATCTATACAGGCTCAAATAGTTAATTTGCTTAAAGAATTGCAAAAGAAACTAAATATTTCATATATATTTATTTCCCACGATATAGGTGCTGTAAATTACATGTCGGATAGGATTTTAGTTTTGAATAATGGAAATATCGTTGAAAGAGGTAAAGCTAAAGAAGTATTGCTTAACCCCAAACAAAGCTATACGAAAAAACTCATAGAAAGTGCTTTTATTAGGTAAGATGACCTAACCCCCATTTCTCCTACTGGGAGGCGCTCTAAACCAAATGGTCGGGCGACACCGAGTATACAATATACTATCGAGAGGACTATTATGGATTATACATTAAAAGAAAATGAAAGAATAGAAGATTTACAATGCAATGGATTGAAAATAATACAAAATAAGAAATGGTTCTGTTTTGGAATGGATGCTGTTCTTTTAACTAATTACAGTAATGTAAAGAAAAATTCTAAAATTGTAGACTTAGGTACAGGAACAGGAATTATCCCCATATTATTAAGTGGGAAAAGAAATTACTCAAAAGCATATGGAATTGAAATTCAGCCTGAAGTTGCAAAGATGGCTGAAAGAAGTGTAAAGCTTAATAATTTACAGGATAAAATTAAAATACTTAATATAGATTTAAAAAATACCTTAGACTTTTTAGAGCCTAATTCTTTTGATGCAGTAATTTCTAATCCTCCTTACAAGTTAGCTAACAGTGGAATAATTAATCCTGATGATAAAAAAGCCATTTCAAGACATGAACTTAAGTGTACTTTAGAAGATGTCGTAAGGGTAGCAGCAAAATTATTAAAACAAGAGGGAAGATTCTACATGGTTCACAGGCCGGACAGATTAGTAGATATATGTTGTTTTTTAAGAAAGTATAAATTAGAACCAAAACAAGTGCGCTTCGTTCATCCTAAGGTAGGTTGTAAACCGAATATGGTTTTGATAGGTGCAACAAAATACGGCAGACCGGAATTAAAATTTGACCCTCCCTTGTACGTTTATACTGAGGAGGGCAGTTACACCGATGAAATTCATAGGATATATAGTAGTAAAGGGACGCTGCTCTAACATACTATTTCTTAATTTTAATTTTATCTAATGGATGAACAGTTGGACCTTCTAAAATATTTCCTTTTATGTCGTATCTAGAGCCGTGGCAAGGGCAATCCCATGTTTTTTCCGCTTCATTAAATGATAAGGCACATTTTAAATGAGCACATACCGGGTTAATACAGAAAATATCCCCTACTTCGTCCTTATAGACTCCTACCTTTTTTCCATTGTAGTCAATAATTTTTCCTTCTTCGGGATTAAGGTCTGGCAAGCCTTCATAAGGGATAGATAATCTATTTAAAAATCCTGAAGCAATACTCTTTACAGAGGAGAAAAACTCCTTGGATGATTGTACTGGAGTAAATCTAAAGGGGTCGAAAACTTTAGAGTAATCAGTACCGATTCCTAAAATTTCATTACTTAATATTAAAGCAGAAGCTGCAGAGTGGGACATACCCCATTTTTTAAATCCTGTAGCAAGGTATAAATTGTCTATACTGTTTGAATACCTCCCTATATAAGGTATTTTATCGTAGGTCATACAATCTTGAGTAGACCATTTAGCTACAATTTCCGGGTTCTTAAAATTATTTTTTAAAAATCTTTCTAATTCTTTATAGGATTCATTTTCATCATCTTTTTCTCCGGAGCGATGGTTTCCTCCAGCAAGAATAAGGAGGTTTTCCTTGTCAGAAAATTGATATCTCATAGAATATACAGGATCATAATTGTTAATATACATTCCTTCAAAAGCTTCTTCCTTAGTCCTTGCAGCTATAACATAGGACTTATCTTGATAAAGCCTTAAAAAGTACAGACCAAAACTATTGTCAAAAGGATAGTGGGATGCTACTACTACTTTATCTGCATGAATTGTCCCTGCTTTTGTCTCTACATCAATGTGGTTATTGTGAGGCTCAATATTTAAGGCCCTTACATTTTCATATATTTCACAATTATTTTCAATTAAAATATTATATAGACTGTAAAGGTATTTTAAGGGGTTAAATTGACCTTGATTTCTAACTCCTATTGCACCGTATACTTTGTTTGGTAGCGGAACAGTTTCTGTATAAAAGCCATCAATATTTAATTTTTTATAAGCTTCAAATTCTTTTTTTAAGTCCTTAACTTCATCTTCAGAAGCTGCATATACAAATGCATCTTGCTCTTTATAGTCGCATTGTATATTGTTATCCTGGATAATTTTTTTAATTACCTTTATACCTTCTTCATTTGCTCTTTTATACTGTTTGGCTTCATTTAAACTAAAGTTGTTTATTAAGTAATCATAAAACAAATCGTGTTGTAAAGTTATTTTAGCCGTAGTGTAACCTGTTACGCCGTATCCTATTTCTGAAGCTTCAATTATTCCGATTTTTAAATTTCTGTCTTTTAACAAATATGCTGTCGTAAGTCCTGTAATTCCTGCTCCTATTATTAAAACATCAAACTTCCTATCCTTTAATTCAACAGCTTGGTTTGTAGGTCTTTTTATACCTTCAGCTGTATAATGCCAGTATGATTTTCTTGGATATTCCATAAGCTACCTCTTTCTGTATTATTTATGTAAAAATGTATATGCTGTAACAATAGTCACGAAAAATAATAGCAGGCTAGATCACTAATTTGCTCACTCCTTATAGTAGTGTCCTGCAAATGTTCGCTAACATTTTTATTGTTTTTTTATAATGTTAGTATTTATATTGTTTCATGAATAATTCAATTTATTCCTTGACTTTGCTTGAAATTTCATATATTATAATACAGAATTAAAAATATTATTAAAGACAGTGATTGGAAGAGTATTTGCAGTAGGATTCTCAGAGATACGATCGAATGGTGAGAGATTGTAAGTCTAAATGCAAGGAAGATCATCCATGAGTTTAATTTCTGAAATACTAGTAGGAAGTTACGTATGAATGCGTTAAATTTTCGAGATACATGTGTATACATGTAATTTGGGTGGTACCGCGGATTTTCGTCCCATGTCTTATGACATGGGATTTATTATATTTCTAATAAACTTACAATAACTATTAAAAATAACGAATAAATTAACGATTTAAAAATAACAGGAGGAAAAGATGAAGCTATTTAAGGATATATCAAAAGCAAATTATAAAGATTATGAACGAGAAATATCCGAATACTGGAAAGAAATTGATTTGTTAAAACAAAGTGTTGAAACGAGAAAAGACAGTAAGTCATATGTTTTTTATGAAGGACCACCTACAGCCAACGGACGACCTGGAATACATCATGTTATTTCAAGAACATTGAAAGACTCGGTTTGTAGATATAAAACTATGGAGGGTTTTCAGGTTAAAAGAAAGGCAGGATGGGATACCCACGGCCTTCCTGTGGAAATAGAAGTAGAAAAACAATTGGGTTTAACAAATAAACAGGAAATTGAAGAATACGGAATTGCAAAGTTTAATGAAAAATGCCGTGAATCTGTTTTTACTTATGAAGCATTGTGGCGTGAAATGAGTGAACGGATGGCTTATTTAATCGATATGGATAATCCATACGTTACACTGGAGAATGACTATATTGAAAGTGTATGGTGGATATTAGACAATATGTATAAAGACGGATTGATGTATGAGGGACATAAAATTCTTCCCTACTGTCCACGTTGTGGAACAGGTCTTGCTTCCCACGAAGTGGCACAAGGTTACGAAGAAATTAACACAATGACTGCCTACGTAAAGTTTAAGAAAAAAGATGCCGACGAATACTTCCTAGCATGGACTACAACGCCTTGGACCTTAATTTCCAACGTTGCTTTGACTGTTCATCCTGATGAAGTCTATGTAAAAATTAAGACAGTAGACAGTGAAGAATCAGAAGGCCAAGTATACTATGTAGCTAAATCATTAGCAGATACTATTGTAAAAGAAGAATATGAAGTATTAGAAGAAATGACAGGCAAAGATATGGAGTTCATGGAATATGAACAACTTGTGCCTTATATTGAAGTGCCCAAAGATAAAAAGGCATTTATTGTAACTTGTGCAGACTATGTAACTACAGAAGACGGTACCGGAATAGTTCATACGGCACCTGCCTTTGGTGAAGATGACTACAATACGGGAGTTAGGTACGGTTTACCAGTTATAAATCCTGTTGATGATACGGGACGATTCCGTGGAACTCCTTGGTCAGAAATGTTTGTTATAGATGCAGATCCGGCAATATTGAAATGGCTTAAGGAAAACAACAGATTATATAGGAAGGAACAATTCCTCCATAATTATCCTCATTGCTGGAGATGCAGTACTCCTTTACTTTATTATGCAAGACCTAGCTGGTACATTGAAATGACAGCTTTAAAAGATAAACTTGTTGCAAGTAACGAGGCAGTTGAGTGGTATCCTGATTATGTTGGACAAAAAAGATTTGGAAACTGGCTTGAAAATGTAAATGACTGGGCAATTTCCAGAAGCCGTTATTGGGGAACACCTCTACCACTATGGAGATGTGAATGCGGTCATGTGGAAAGTATAGGCTCAAGAAAAGAATTAATAGAAAGAGCTGTAGAAGATATAGATGAAACTATTGAACTTCACAGGCCTTATGTAGATGAAGTTCACATTGTCTGCCCTAAATGTAGCAAACATATGGTTAGAGTTAAAGACGTTATTGATTGTTGGTTTGACTCCGGTGCAATGCCATTTGCTCAACTTCATTATCCTTTTGAAAATAAAGAGGAGTTTGAAAATTTATTCCCGGCAGATTTTATTAACGAGGGAATTGACCAAACTAGAGGATGGTTCTATTCATTAATTGCTATATCTACTTACGTAATGGGGCGAGCACCTTACAAAAGAGTTTTAGTAAATGATTTGGTCCTTGATAAACATGGCAAGAAAATGTCAAAATCCAGAGGAAATACGGTGGAACCTTTTGACTTATTTGACAAGTACGGTGTAGATGCTTTAAGATGGTACCTGCTCCACGTATCACCAGTATGGACTCCTACGAGATTTGATGAAGCCGGATTAAGAGAAGTAGCCAGCAAGTTCTTTGGAACTATTAAGAATGTTTATACTTTCTTTGCCTTATATGCTAATACTGATCAAGTAAATCCCAAAGAATTTTTTGTAGATTATGATAAGCGTCCTGAATTAGACAGATGGGCAATATCAAAATACAATAATTTAATTAAATATGTTAGAGAAAGTATGGATGCCTACGACCACAATAAAGCGGTCAGAGCAATTCAAGAATTTGTAAACGAAGATTTATCAAACTGGTATATTAGACGTTCAAGAAGAAGATTCTGGGCAACAGAACTTACAGAAGACAAAAAATCTGTTTACAATACTACTTATGAAATATTAGTAGGGATTTCTCAACTGATGGCATCTTTTGCTCCATACTTAGCGGAAGAAATATATAGAAATTTAACAGATGAAGTTTCAGTTCATTTAAGCTATTTACCTGAAGTAAATGAAAATTTAATAGATACCAATGTTGAAAAACGAATGGATTTAGTTAAAGACTTAGTTAAGTTAGGAAGAGCATCAAGGGAAAATGCTAAAATAAAGGTAAGACAGCCTATAGGAAGAATTCATATAGATGGAAAATACCAGTCTTTAATTGAAGATTTAGTTCCTTTGATAAAAGAAGAATTAAACGTTAAAGAAGTAATATTTGAACATGATTTAAATGAATTTATGAATTTCTCCCTAAAACCTAATTTCAAAGTTGCAGGTCCTATGTTAGGTAGCAATGTTAAAGCCTTTGCAGGGGTACTGGCAAAATCAGATGCATTAGATATTATATCTAAGGTTCAATCTGGTGAAAACTGCCAAGTAACTGTAAACGGTGAAAATATACAGCTTACAGAGGAACTTTTAGATATTCGTATATCTGCCAAGGAAGGCTATGATGTATCGACAGAAAATAACTTGTTTACAATAATCGATACAAATCTTACGGAAGATTTAATAAACGAAGGATATGCCCGTGAATTTATATCGAAAGTACAACAAATGAGAAAAAATAACGGTTATGAAATGATGGATAGAATAAAAATATTCTACACCCAATCACCTGAAATCAATAAAGCAGTAAAAGAATATGAAGACTTTATTAAGGAAGAAACATTAGCAGATTTAATCTCCGTACTTAATGAAGACGGTATGGAAGTTCAGAACTTAAACGGTATAGATACGGGAATGAAATTAGAAAGAATATAAAGTTATAGCGGTATTTATACCGCTATATTTTATTAATGATAAAGATAATTTAATCAATCAAGCAAAAAATATTGTTATATTTTCAAATATAAAGTATAATGAGTAAGGCACAAAATTATAAGGGAGGGCAGAGCAATGAAAAATGTTATGCTTGTAGTCGGAGTTTTTGTTATAATGTTTTTTATTGCAATAAACTACCTAACCCCACAAGAGATACCTATGATAAATATTGATGAAAATGTAAATATATATATAGTGGCAGATCCTCACTATATGTCAAATAAATTAACTGAAGATAGCGAAACATTTACAAATTACTTGGAATCAGTAGATAGATTAATGCACTATACAGGTTTTTTGCTAACTATGGTTGAGAAGGATATTAAGGAAAATAAACAAGATATAGTTGTTTTTCCGGGTGATTTAACCAACAACGGATCAAGGATTAACCATCTGGAATTTGAAAAGAGATTAAAAAGAATTAAATCTTCAGGTGCAAAAGTATATGTAGTTCCCGGAAACCATGATATTGGTAACGAGAAAGCTTTAAAATTTAAGGATAATGATATCCACTTAACAGATTACCTTACACATGCCGAATTTGTGGAAATCTATCAGGACTATGGCTACAAGGATGCAGTATTAAGAGATGAAAATTCATTAAGTTACTTAGTAAAACCCTATCAAAACTTGTGGCTGTTAATGCTTGACACTACTAAAGACCATCCTGCCCCGGGAGGCTATTTAAATAGAGATACTTTAGATTGGATAATTTCCTGTTCAGAAATGGCAAAAGCTGAAAATGCTGAAATTATAGCTGTAATGCACCATAACTTATTAGATCATAGCGAAATTGTATGGGAAGATTATACTGTTGATAATAATACAAGTCTAGTTAATACATTTTTAGAATCTGGTATTAAGGTAGTATTATCAGGTCACATACATATTCAAGATATTAAATCAACAACATCATCACAAACCGATAATACAGTATATGATATTGCTACTAGTTCACTGCCTGTATTTCCACATCAGTACGGAAAGTTAATATATTCACCTTCAAAGGGATATAAGTATGAAACAGTGAAATTAAATGTAGAGAAATATGCTTTAGAAAACAATATTACAGACGAGAATCTACTGTCCTTTAATACTTATGCCGAGGAATTTTTCGTTGAAAATTTATGTAGAAAACATAGAAAAAGTATAAGTATTTTAGATTTAACTGACGAGGAGAAGGAATTAGTTTACTATACAGTTTCTGAAATGAATAAAAGATATTTTGCCGGATATAGAAATGAGTCATTGAAAGAACTTATAGAAACGGAAGGATTTAAAATTATCGAAAGTTTAGACGAGTGTTTCATACAAGAATATGTAATGGGCATGATAGACGATGAATATGCAGATAATAATTTTATAGAAATTCCCCCTAGCCAAGATCCCTAAGCTAGGGGATTTTTTATTAAGTCATTAATAAAGGAGAATGACTATTAGTTGACAATGAAAACATTATCATTGAAAATGTTGATTTTTCAATATTTTTCGATTGACAAGCTATCGAAGTGCATACTATAATAGTATAAATTAGTAGCATTATATAAAAATGCAAGACTGATTTTTTTATTTCTAAATCAGCAGTAAAGCGCAGAAAGGTAGTGAGTTAATGAAAGGCTTAGGAGTATCTTCGGGTATCGGTATAGGCAAGGCTTTAATAATTGACAAAAACCAGCTTGACATAAATAAAAATTATGTAACTGATGTTGAAAAAGAAATAGACAGGCTTAGCTCTGCCTTTGAAACTGCCAGGGAACAAGTTAATGAATTATACAAGAGGGCAATAGATAAATTAGGAGAAAAAGAAGCACAAATTTTCAAATCTCATGAAATGATGTTAGAAGATGAAACTTTGATTTCAGAGATTCAAGATAGGATAAAAGAAGAAAAGGTTAATGCGGAGTATGCATTAAATGAAGTAACGAATATTTATATAGAAATGTTTGAAAAAATCGAAGACGAATACCTTAAACAACGAGCAGAAGATATTAAAGATATAATGCACAGGGTTTTAAGAATTCTTATGGGTATTGTAAACATTGATTTCTCCCGTATGGAGTATAGTACCATAATCGTAGCCAAAGACTTGACTCCTTCTGACACTGCACAAATCGACAGAAAAAAAGTTGCTGCAATGATTACTGAAATGGGAGGGAAAACATCCCATGCTGCTATAATTGCAAGAACATTGGGAATTCCTACAGTCGTAGGAATAGACAATATAACAGATAAAATTAAATGCGGAGATACTGTAATTTGCGACGGCAAAACAGGCAAAGTATTAACAAACCCAAATGACAAACAGTTAACTCACTATAGACAAAAAAAAATTAGATTAGATGAAATAAATAAGGAACTAAAAGAACAAATCGGATTACCTACAGTAACCAAGGACGGATTCCTTATTTCCCTAGCTGCCAATATAGGTACCCCTAATGACGTGGAGTTAGTATTAGAAAATGATGCAGAAGGAATAGGACTATTTAGAAGTGAATTTATTTTTATGAATAGGGATTGCCAACCTACTGAAGAAGAACAGTTTGAACAGTACAAGGAAGTACTGGTCAAAATGGGTGATAAACCTGTAATAATAAGGACCTTGGACATAGGAGGAGACAAAAACGTACCATATTTTGATATACCTGAAGAAATGAATCCTTTCCTAGGATACAGGGCAATAAGGCTTTGTCTTGGCAATGTGGAAGTTTTCAGATCACAACTAAGAGCCATATTAAGAGCCAGTGTTTACGGTAATGTTAAAATAATGTTCCCTATGATTTCAACAATGAAGGAATTAAAAGATTCTAAAAAAATATTAGAGCAAGCAAAAAAAGAATTGACTCATGAGGGTATTCCCTTTAAGGATAATATAGAAATAGGAATTATGATAGAAATCCCATCAGCTGCAATAATATCTGATATGTTGGCAAAAGAAGTTGATTTCTTCAGTATCGGTACAAATGATTTAATTCAATATACAATGGCAGTTGATAGGATGAATTCTAAACTATCCCATCTATACAGCCAATACCATCCTGCACTTTTAAGATTGATTAAAGGAATAATAGATAATGCTCATAAGGCAGGAATTTGGGTAGGCATGTGTGGGGAAGCTGCAGGAGATCCGAAACTGATACCTGTATTTGTAGGAATGGGATTAGATGAGTTTAGCATGAGTTCTCCATCAATATTAAGATCCAGATATATAATTAGAAACTTAAATAAATTAGATATGGAATTAATAGCAAATAATACCTTAGATATGGAAAATGCACTTGAAGTAGAGGAATACTTAAGTTGCGTATTGTCCGATGAAAATGGAAAATCTTTAAAAAGATGCAAAAGCAGGAGAAAAAAGAATGAGTAAAAAAGTATCTATAGTATTTCATAGCGTATGTGGTAATAATTATCTTATAGCCAAAGAGTTTTACAATGAATTTAAAAAACACAAGGTAGAAGTTCAGTTGTTAAGGGTAAATGATCCTAACCTTGAAGAATTAGCAAAACAATTTACTATTGCAGCTCAACATAAAAATGAAATACTTAAAATAGAAGAAGCTAAAGTAGAAAAGTTATACGATAGCGATTTAATAATTTTTGGTTCACCTACTTACTTTGGAAATGTTTCAGGAGCCATGAAAGCATTTATGGATGAATTTTCGCCCCATTGGCCGGAAGGAAAGTTTTGGGGGAAGAAGATGTTTTCATTTACAACCTGTGCTAACGGCCAAGGAGGAGGGGACTTATGTTTAAATGCTATGACAATTTTCGGTCAGCATATGGGAATGATTACAATTCCTGTTCCCGGAGATCTATTAGCCGGAGAAAGTTTTCCGGCATATGGCTTAGTACACTATGTAGGCGATTATTCCAACTTGAGACCAAGTGGAAAAACAATTCTTGCAATAAAAGCAATGACTAAAAGACTAATGAAAATATAAGATAGAAACGACGACGGCAGGCTCCGAGTCGTTTTTATCTTATGAGAGCCTAGCTGGAAGAATCTCATACTTTTAATAAGGAGTAAAAATGAAAAGAAACGATATAATTGAAGTCACTATAGACAATTTACGGTTTCCTAACATAGGAAGAGCAAATTATGAAAATAAAACAATAAGAATTAAAAACACACTTCCAGGACAAAAAGTCAAAGCAAGAATATCTCGTGTAAGAAAAGATAGGGTAGAAGCAAAATTAATAGATGTCTTGGAAAGAGCAAGTTATGAAAAAGAAGCTTTCTGTCAACACTTTGATCTATGTGGAGGCTGTTCATACCAGAGAGTCCCTTACGAAAAACAATTGGAAATAAAAGAAACACAAGTTAAATCCATTTTAGATCAATTAACAGAAAACTATGAATTTCTTCCCATAGTCCCAAGTCCAAAAATAACAGAGTATAGAAATAAAATGGAATTTTCATTCGGTGACGAAGAAAAGGGAGGACCCTTAACCCTGGGTATGCATAGAAGAAACAGCTTCCATAGCATAGTAAATAGCCATGGCTGTCAAATAGTAGATGAAGATTTTCGACAAATACTATGTCGCATATTGGACTATTTCCAAGGAAATAGTCAGGTTCACTATCATAAAATCACAAAGATTGGCTTTTTAAGATACTTATTAGTGAGAAAAGCAGAAAAAACAGGAGAAATATTAATTAACCTCATTACAACAAGCCAAGACACTTTAAATGAAAAAGAATTTGTTGATTTAATTTTAAATATAGATTTAAAAGGAAGAGTTAAATGTATTGCCCATTCAATATTTGACGGTGTAGCAGATGTAGCAAGGGCCGATACTATGAAAGTTCTTTATGGGGAAGACAAAATAACGGAAGAATTGTTAGGCCTTAAATTTAACATTTCATCCTTTTCATTTTTCCAAACAAATTCCTCAGGAGCTGAAAAACTATATTCCATAGCAAGGGATTTTATAGGTAATACTAATGATAAAGTAATCTTTGACCTTTATTCCGGAACCGGAACTATAGCCCAAATCCTTGCACCAACAGCTAAAAAGCTAGTAGGTATTGAAATTGTCGAAGAAGCAGTAGAAAAAGCAATAGAAAATGCAAAACTCAATAAACTTAATAACTGCACCTTCATTGCAGGAGATGTTCTGAAGAAAATAGACCAACTAAGCGACAAACCAGACATGATTGTCTTGGATCCGCCCCGGGAAGGCATCCACCCAAAAGCAATTCAAAAAATAATTGACTACAAACCGGAAACCTTCCTCTACATTTCATGCAAACCAACATCCTTAAAAGAAGACCTACCAGTCTTCATTGCCAACGGCTACAGGGTAACAAAAGTCCAATGTGTCGATATGTTCCCTCACACCCCGCATGTGGAGTGCGTGATAAAGATACAAAGAGTCAAGTAGTCGAAATAGCCCGATTTT
>JAAYRW010000113.1 GCA_012518555.1 Tissierellia bacterium | reverse complement strand
TTAGATATTTTTGAATCCTTTAACGCTCTTTCAACATATCTTGACAAGTATGGAGGCCACAAACTTGCAGCAGGGTTGACTATTACATTTTTTTTGTATAGAAAATCTAATTCAATTTTTTCTAAGGCTTCCTCAAATATTAGATTCTCTGCTGCTTTTCTCATAATATTTAAGTTCTCTAATTCTAAAGCAAGCTTTTCGGCTTTTTTTTCATCATTAGTAATCATAAGTTCTATTGCTAGTTTTGCCGAATCCATTCTCCCTGCCGCATTTATACGAGGAGCTATTATAAATCCAACGTGATAAGACTTAATTTCTTTGTCCCTTAAACCTGCAAGCTCTATTAATTTTTTCAGACCAATTATTTTAGTATTATTTATTTTTTTCAAACCCTTACTTGCTATAATTCTATTATCACCGGTTAAATCTACAATATCTGCAATGGTACCTAAACAGGCGTATTCTAGCAAAGTATCTTCAATATTTTGAATTTTTATAAATTTATTTAAATGTAACAAAAATTTAAAAGATAGTCCAGCCGCACATAAATGCTTATTTTCAGAAGGACAATCTTTTTGTTTTGGATTAATTATTGCATAGGCATTGGGAAGTTCTTCCTGACACTGATGGTGGTCAATTATAATTACATCTTTATCTAATTTTGTAATTTCAGAAACTTTTTCGATTTCTGCTATTCCACAGTCTACAGTTATGAGTAAATCCACAACTATTTTCCCATTTTTGATACCATCTACAAAATCAGAACTTATACCGTATCCTTCACTTTCCCTTTCCGGAACATAGTAACTTACTTTTGCCCCGGCTTCCGTCAACACAACCATAAATTGGCTAATGGAAGTTACACCATCTACATCATAGTCTCCATAGATTAGTATATGCTCTTTAGACTTTATGGCTTCTATAACTCTTTTACATCCTTTATCTAAATCCTTAAAATTCTCAGCTTTTTCAAAATATTTGAAGTCCGGGTCAAGAAAACGCTCTATTTCATCAAAAGTTGTAATATTTCTGTTCAAAAGTATTTTTGATGATGTAAGAGACAAATTAAACTTTTTACTTATTTTTTCTACTTCATCTTTTTTGTATTCATTGACTTTCAACTTGACTGTTTTCATTGTTTATCTGCGCAACACCTTCATCTGTAATTTCTGTAATTTCTAAATCTTTATCCTTATTTCCGTCAGTCTTTAATAGATTGGCTTCTTGATTAAGTTTTATAGTTTCTTCTTCATAAAAAGCAACTTTATTCTCAAGTTCAGCAACCATAGTATTTAATCGAGAATTATTATTCTTTAACTCTTCATTTTCTGACTTCAAAGTTTTTAAACTCTCTTCCGCTTTAGATTTTTCTGTTTCTACAACTTGTATTTTCTCGCTAACTTTAGCTTTTTCTTCTTCAAAATTTTTAATTTTGTTTTTCAATTCTTTATATTCAGATCTTTTCTTAAATTGTCTTGTAGTACCTAAAACTAATACAATAACTGCACCAAGTATAATGCAAACCATAATTATAACAGCTAAAGGCATTTCATATCTTACAAAAAACAAATCTAAAGGAACTGGCGTACCGTTTTGTATAGCAAAAATTGCAACGAAAATCGCTATTATAAGTATTACTATAAAACCAATTTGCATAACAACACTCCTCTCTAAGTCTCTAAAAACTATTATACTATACTTTGGTATATATTTACCACTATTTTTTATTAATAAACTCAAAATTTGACATTTTAATAGCTGATCTTATTTTTTTGACTCTTTTTTCAGAAAATAATGAAGCCTGCGATTAATTACTATTCAGAAAATCGAAGAAAAATAAGTAGGATTTTTAGCTGGAATGAGCTTTAGAATTATTCGTGGTCGAAACCGAGAGCGGATATTTTTCTTATTTTTCGGCTAGACTTTGAAAAGTAACTTTTTAGCTTCTTGCTTTAATATATATTGATAGTTCTATTCGTTTTTTCTCAAGTTCACACCCTACACTGTAAGGGATATGGAAACTTTTGTTAAAGTTATATGCATTTGCATGACAACCACCACTGCAATAGTACTTTGCCCAGCACTCTTTACAAACAGCTTTTTCATTTACCGATACATTTTTAAATTTACTTATCATTTGGTCATTAGTAATACCTTCATGGACATTGCCTACTACAAATTCATCTTGTCCCACAAATTGATGACAAGGGTATAAATCACCGTTTGGTGTAACTGCCACATATTCCGTACCAGCTCCACACCCTATAGTTCTTTTATAAATACAAGGACCACCGTCTAATTCAATATTAAAGTGGAAAAATTGAAACTTTTTATCGTTATTTGAACATTCAATATAATATTTTGCTAAATTTTCATATTCCTTTTTTAAAATTTCCACATGCTCTTCTTTAATAGCATACTTTTCATTAGGAGAAGCAACTACCGGTTCTACTGAAATTTTATCAAAACCTAATTCTCTTAAATGTTTCACATCCTCTGAAAAATCTAAATTATAGGAAGTATAAGTTCCTCTGGCAAAATAGTCCTTGTCCCCTCTTTTGTTAACGAAATTTTTAAAATTATTAATTATTACATCATAGCTTCCCTTTAAGTTCTGGGTTTTTCGCATACGGTCATTTGTTTCTTTTCTACCGTCAATACTTAAAACTACGTTGTCCATATTTTCATTAATATAATTAATCTTCTCATGGTCTAAAAGAAGACCATTTGTCGTAATTGTAAATCTAAAATGCTTATTATGTTCTTTTTCAATTTTTCTTCCGTATTCTACTAATTCCTTTATTGTTTCAAAATTCATAAGAGGTTCCCCTCCGAAGAAATCTACTTCTAAATTTCTTCTGTTTCCTGAACTTTTCACTAAGAAATCAAAAGCTTTTTTACCAGTTTCAAAACTTAAAAAACCCTTTTCTCCATTATAAGTTCCTTGTGAAGCAAAGCAATATTCACAAGATAGATTACAATCGTGAGTCATATTTAAACACATTGCTTTTATTGCAGGTTTAATTTTATTTTCTATATTGGTTTCTTTAGTATAAAGCATTTCCTTTTCTATTAAATAGTTTAATTCGGAAATTGCTTCCTCCACTGTTTCCTTCCCATATTTACTATATAATTTACTAAATTTATTTTCATCTTTAAATTTCTCATCTATTAATAAATCATATATTATTTCATCAACTACATGGACTAATCCACTGTTAATATCCGTTACAAAATACATTTCATCTATATTAAAAAGGTGTATCATAATTTCCTCCAAAAAAAAATTGCTAAAAAAGCAAAAGGGGAGTGCCCTCCCACAGACGGGGACATTACTCTAAGCTGACCCCAAGGCCCATCCCTACTTAGAGCTGTGTCCCCCTACATTATCACTTATTAATTCTCACACTTTTGATTTCCTACGGTGCAAGAAGTTTTGCATGCCGATTGACATGATGTCTGGCATTCTCCGCATCCCTTAACGCTTATGCTGTCTGTAAATTTAGTACTGTTTAATGTTTTTATAAATTTCATTAGTCCAAACCTCCTTGTTCTATAGATTATAGCATTAACAGAGATTTTTTAAAAGGACTTTTTTATATTTTCCCCATACTTCCCCATACTTCATACTTTTCTATACTTGCGCTTTTTTATTTTTCAAGTTTACCCCAATAATTCCACCTAGTATAGACGAAGCTAATACTATGGAATTATATAATATTTTTATTTCAGCAGGGTATTTTAATATAACTTTCATTAATAGAATAATAGCAAAATATATTAACCAAAGTTCAATTCCTCGCAAAAGTCCTCTTTCCCGTATACACCGCGAATACATAATTGAAACTAGGAAGATACTAATAGGAACAACGAAAGCATAGACTGTTTTAACAGCAGGGTTATTTGAAAAATAGTATATGTAAAGGGTAAGTATAAAAAAAGCTATTAATGAAAAAATAAGTAAAACCAGAGAATATTTAAGTAATTTACTTAGTTTCATAATTCCTCCTTACTACTACAACTTTATTAAATATTATTCATTAAATTATAAAAAAGAACTTTTTATACTTGACAAAAAAAAACTAATTTGGTAAAGTTGTAATACTAAAAGGGAGTAGTTTTAAATTTTCAGTCAACAACACTGAGTCTTTTGGATTCTGGCTGAAAATCCGCAAGCAACTTTAGGTAACAAGACTTTTAGTATATCTCTGCGTGATATACTAAAAGTCTTATTTTTTTAGGTATAATAATTTTTTAAGGAGAGAAAGATGTACTACAAAAAAGACATAGCTACTACTTGTACTGAATTAAATACGGTGCAGGATACAGGCTTAAGTCAGGAGGAAGCAAAAAAAAGGCTTTCTGAAATGGGACCAAATATATTAGTTGAGAAAAAAGGAAAAACAAAGCTACAAATGTTTTTAAGTCAATTACAGGACACTTTAATTTATATATTGTTCGTAGCAGCGACAATATCTGCCATACTAGGTGAAGTAACAGATGCAATTATTATATTGATGGTTGTATTGGTAAATGCTGTAATAGGTATGGTTCAAGAGTCCAAGGCAGAAGCTGCTTTAGAAGCACTAAAAAATCTTTCCAGCCCTACAGCCATGGTTAAGCGTGATGGTAAAGTAATCGAAGTACCTGCAAGTCAATTAGTGGTTGGAGATCTAGTAGTACTTGAAGCTGGCAGAGTTATTCCGGCAGATTTAAGACTTATTAAGTCGGTAAATTTAAAAATTGAAGAATCAGCTTTAACAGGAGAATCAGTGCCTGTAGATAAAGATGCTGAATTTGCACCTGAAGGAGATGTAGGTATTGGCGATCAGCTAAATATGGCATTTTCTTCTACCAGCGTTTCCTACGGTCGTGGTGAAGGTGTTGTGGTTTATACAGGAATGGATACTGAAATAGGTAAAATTGCAGCTATGATAAGCGAAACCACAGAAGAATTAACTCCTCTGCAAAAAAGACTTAACGATTTAGGAAAGCTTTTAGGGATTGCAGCAATCATTATCGTAGTTGCAATGTTTGGAATTGCAGTTTTACAAGGAAGAGATATAGTAGAAATGTTTATAACTGCCATTGCCTTAGCTGTTGCAGCAGTACCGGAAGGTCTTACCGCTGTAGTAACCATAGTATTGGCAATAGGCGTTACGAGAATGGTAAAAGTAAATACTATAGTTCGTAAACTTCCTGCAGTTGAAACTTTAGGTGCCGTAAGTATAGTATGTTCAGATAAGACGGGCACTCTTACACAAAATAAAATGACCGTTACTAAAGTTTATTTAGACCATAAGTTAAAAGATGTAGATAGTTTAACCTACGAAGAAAATAAGTTTTTCTTAGAAGGTTTCGTGCTTTGTAATGATGCTTCTACTGCTGACAATGTTAGAATCGGTGACCCTACAGAACTTGCTCTAATAGATATGGGAACGAAATTAAATGTAACTAAAGAAGCTTTGGAAGAAAATAATCAAAGGATCAATGAACAATCCTTTGATTCTGCTCGTAAATTAATGACTACAGTACATAAAGACCAGGAAGGAAATGTTGTTAGTTATACTAAGGGGGCTATGGACATTCTTTTAGGAAGATGTACTAAAATATATTTAAATGGTGAGTTTTTAGATTTAAATCAACAGCATATAGATAGTATCAATAAAGCCGCAAAGGAAATGGCACAAGGAGCTTTAAGAGTATTGGCCTTAGGTATTAAAGAAAATGACGACTCAGCCAATGAAGAAAATCTAACATTCGTAGGCTTGGTAGGTATGATTGACCCTCCTCGTCCGGAAGCTAAAGATTCAGTAAAAGTTTTTAAAGATGCCGGAATAACTACAGTAATGATTACGGGGGACCACAAAGATACTGCCCTTGCCATAGCTAAAGAGCTGGGAATTGCCAATAACGAAGAACAGTGTATAACAGGCAGTGATTTAAATCAAATGACTCAAGAAGAATTAAACAATATAGTTTGCGACATAAGAGTTTTCGCCCGTGTTTCACCGGAACATAAAGTAATGATAGTAAAAGCTTTCAAATCCAACGGAAGTATAGTATCTATGACCGGTGACGGTGTTAATGACGCTCCCTCATTAAAAGCAGCCGATATAGGTGTTGCCATGGGTATTACAGGTACCGACGTTGCCAAAGGTGCCGCTGATATGGTTCTTACAGACGATAATTTTGCAACTATTGAAAAAGCTGTCGCAGAGGGTAGAAGTATTTACAAAAATATTAAAAAGACCGTTTTATTCTTATTATCTTCTAACTTTGGTGAAGTTATTTCAATGTTTGCGGCTATTGCTGCAGGGCTTGCCGCCCCTTTGCAATCTATTCACATACTTTGGATAAACCTTATAACTGACTCTCTTCCAGCTTTAGCCCTTGGAGTCGATACTAAGGACAAAGAAATTATGAAGGAAAAACCCAGAGACCCTCAAGAAAGTTTGTTTGCTCACGGTGGTTTAACCTTTACTGTATATAACGGAATTATGATCGGTGGATTAACACTAATAGCTTTCCTATGGTCGCCTATTACCCACCTTACTCAAGAGGGTATGGCTATAACTTTGGAAAATATAGATTTTATGTTAAATCAAGTGGTTAGGGTAAACGGAATTGAATACAGTATCATTCAACATGCTCAGACCTATGCTTTTACAACCTTAGGTGTATCTCAATTATTCCATGCAATAGGTATGAGAAACTACGACAAATCACTGTTCAAAATGAATCATTTAGATAATTTACCCATGATAGCTGCATTTTTTACAGGATTGATACTTCAAATCTTGGTAACTGAAATTCCTTTCTTAACAGAAATATTTAAGACTAGTCAACTTTCATTGAAAGAATGGTCTAACTTAATTTTATTATCAATGATTCCACTGCTATCTCACGAAGTAATCGTGTTCGGAAAAACTTTATTTAAGAAAAGCCAATAAAAAAGAGCCCTAGGGCTCTTTTTTATCTACTTATTCTTTATCTTTAGTTTCTTCTGTTTCTGTTTCAGCTTTTTCTTTACCTTTCTTTACTACACTTCCAATAGCCCATTTTGAAAAATCTAATCTTTGTTTTCCAAAAGGTACTTCTAAAGTTACAACTTCGTCACTTACCTTCACTACTTTACCGTGAATACCTCCAATAGTTATAACTTCATCTCCAGCTGAGAGACTGTCTCGCATTGCTTTAATTTCTTTGTCTTTCTTCTTTTGAGGTCTGATCATTGTAAAGTACATAATTGCAAAGAAAACAATTAACATTACGATTCCGCTATATTCCTGTGGCATAATTCCTCCTAATTTTATTAATATCCATAATTTTTATAAAATTCCTTTTTGAAGTTTATAAAATTATTTTCCATAATACTTATTCTAATACTTTTCATTAAATTAATCAAGAAAAATAAATTATGTATAGTAGCAAGTCTTGCTCCTAAAATTTCTTTTTCTCTAAACAAATGTCTTATATATGCTCTTGAATAATTTTTACAAGTATAACATTGGCAATTTTCATCAATGGGTTTGAAATCTTTTCTAAACTTGGCATTTTTAATAGTTATTTGACCTTTACTTGTCATAAAGGCTCCGTGTCTTGCTATTCTTGTAGGCAGTACACAATCTGCCATATCAATGCCCCGCTCAACGGCTTCAAACAAATAATCGGGACTTCCTACACCCATCAAGTATCTAGGTTTACCTTTTGGTAAATAATCAACTGTATAATCTAAAACCTCACACATTAAATCCCTAGGCTCGCCTACACTAAGGCCTCCAATTGCATAACCTGGAAATCCTATGTCTGTAATTTGCTTTGCACTTTCAATTCTCAAATCTTTGTACATGCCACCTTGAACGATTCCAAACAAAGCTTGGCTTTCTGTGTTTTTATGATGGTCTTTGCACCTTTTAGCCCAGCGGGTGGTTCTTTCCATAGAATTTTTTACGTATTCATAGGAAGCAGGATAAGGTGCACACTCATCAAAGACCATCATTATATCAGAGCCTAAATAGTTTTGAATTTCTATGGCCTTTTCCGGACTTATAAAATGTTTTGACCCGTCAATATGGGATCGAAACTCAACGCCTTCTTCTTTTATCCTTCTTAAATCTCCCAAGCTAAAAACTTGAAACCCTCCACTATCAGTAAGTATAGGACCATCCCAATTCATAAACTTGTGGAGGCCACCTGCTTCCTTAATTAATTCATGTCCCGGTCTTAAGTACAGATGGTATGTATTCCCTAATATAATTTGGGCCTCTAATTCCTTCATTTCTCCGGGAGTCATTGCCTTAACTGTAGCCTTTGTGCCAACTGGCATAAAAATCGGTGTTTCTATGTCACCGTGTGGGGTACGTATTTTTCCTAATCTGGCTTTACATTCCTTAGATTCTTTTATTAATTCAAATTTAAACATAGTTCACCTACTTTATTAACATTGCATCACCAAAGCTGAAAAATCTATATTGCCTATTAACAGCTTCTTTGTATGCCTTCATTATATTTTCTTTACCTGCCAATGCACTTACTAACATTAGTAGTGTAGACTCTGGAAGATGGAAGTTTGTAATCAAAGAATCTACGACCTTGTAGTTGTAGCCAGGATAAATAAAAATATCGGTCCAACCTTGGCAAGGTTTTACCATCCCCTTACTATCTCCGATTGTTTCTAAGGTCCTGGTAGTGGTAGTTCCTACAGAAACTATCTTTTTCCCAGCTTTTTTAGCAAGATTTATTTTCTCTGCTTCACTATCATCTAATTGGTAGTATTCAGAATGCATAGTATGCTCACTTATATACTCTGTTTTCACTGGTCTAAAGGTTCCAAGGCCTACATGTAGTGTAAGTTTTGCAATACTTACTTTTTTTTCTGCTATTTCTTTTAATAAGTTTTCATTAAAGTGTAGCCCTGCCGTAGGGGCAGCTGCAGAGCCTAAATTATTTGCGTAAATAGTTTGATACCTGTCCCTATCTTCTAGCTTTTCATGTATATATGGAGGCAAGGGCATTTCACCTAATTTATCCAGTATCTCCTCAAATATGCCGGAATACTGAAATTCAACTAGCCTAGTTCCTTCATTGAGAATATCAATTATTTTCCCCCTTAGAATACCTTCTTTAAAGATTATTTCAGTTCCTATTTTTGCCTTCTTACCAGGCTTTACTAAAGTTTCCCACTTGTTGTGGTCAATTCTTTTCAACAAAAGAAATTCCACTAGTGCACCGCTACTTCTTACTCCAAACAATCTTGCAGGCAAAACTTTCGTATCATTTATAACTAAACAATCTCCCTGATTTAAGTATTCAATGATATTATAAAAATGTCTGTGGGATATAGTTCCCCTTTCTTTATCAAGAACTAATAGCCTTGAATGATCTCTTTCTTTAATGGGAGTTTGAGCTATAAGACCTTCAGGAAGCTCATAGCTAAAATCCTTAGTTTTAAAATTATTCATTTAATAGTTACTCCAGTATAATAATGTTTTAAAATTTCATCGTAGGTATAGCCTTCCTCAGCCATTTGCTTTGCTCCATACTGGCTCATGCCTATGCCGTGGCCCCAACCTCTTCCCTCAAAATTATATTGTTCTGAATTAGTATCTAGGACAGAAACACCTTTTGAAGAAATGAAGGCTAAGCTATTTCCTGAAAGTTTATTAGTAGACTTAGAAGTTATAAGATAGCTGTCTCTAATACTACCTACTACAACATTTTCGTAATCTGTTATATCTTTATTCTCAGTTATTAGATCGATTACCCCTCGGGAAGGAAAAACCTTATTTTCATTAGCTGGGAGATATTCATTTACAAAATAGAATACATCTCTATTCTCTATAGTAAACCAAGAACTTTTCAATCCTAACAACAGCCTTAAATTTTCTTTTTTATATGAAATTTCCCCTTTGTCCGTTAAAAATATACATTCTAAAACTCTATTGTTTTCAGAAACTTCCTTTATTTCAATTCCATACAGTTCATTTACATTGTTTCCATCAAGATTTAAGTTTCTTACTATATCTTCCTTGTAAAATGTTGTTTGCCAATAAGTATGAGGGGAACCGGAATTGTTGGAAAATTCATCATCCACACCTCTTAAATAAGGTAAAGCTTCGTACCAAACATTTTCTGAATTTTCAGTACTGCCACCACTAGTTGAATGGTAAAAAGCTTGAATTAATTCACCGTCATAGTATATTTTTTCTCCCTTAGTTTCGTCCACGGCTCTATTTGTAGATGGCTTTTCATAGTCATAACCCATATAAACTTGGGAGTTTTGGTTGTCTTCCATATCGTAAATCTGTCGGTTGTTTATACAGGATACTGCGTAAGTTCTTGCAGCAGCAGCCTGTGCCTTTAGAGCCTCTATTCCCCAAGAAGCAGGAATTTCATTAGGTACAACTCCATAAAGGTAGTTTTCCAACTCTACATAGTTAATAGTTAACAATCTCTTATCCATTAAATTTAATTTCATTCTTCCTCTATATGCTCTATTGTCAACTTTTATCATTTCATATCTTTCATCTATATTGTAGGAAGAAAAAAATATAGGCAGGTCCTTTTCATACATGAAAACAGGTTCATTGTAACTGTTATAAGCAATTATATTTTTAAAATCTCCATTGACAATTTCAGCTTCATATCCTCTATCTTCTATTTCCATTCTTAGATTACTAGCTGTACTTCTATCTTTAAAATTTCCTGCAGCCAAAAAATACCCTTCATCTGTTAAATAAGGATAAAATCTACTTCCCAAAATTTCTTCTAATTCTTTTGCCTGGTCATTAGCTTCATCAAAAGAATAATATAAACTGTCTAATAATAGATAGTAAGGACCATACACTGCCCTGCTACTATCAGTAAGATAAAAATTTGCCGTATAATATGTACTGATTCTTAAATTAAGAACATTGTCTAAGTAGAATAATTCATCTTGGTTAAAAAGGGTAATTTCTCCGTAGCCCTCAAATCTAGTTTGCTCATTGAACAACCTAGGATACCTTACCCTTATTCTTACATCTTCCTGTTCCTTTCCTAATGCAGTTGGAACAAATAATACTGTTAATAATATAGATAAAATTAATGATATAGTAATTTTCTTTCTCATAATTATCCTTCCAACATACTTATTTGATCTTTTTCTCTTACTTTTTTAAGGTGTTTATATCCTAATTCTGAAACCACTCTCCCTCTGGGAGTTCTATTTAAATATCCTATTTGAAGAAGGTAGGGCTCATATACATCTTCTATTGTACCCTTTTCTTCACCAATGGAAGCCGCCAAAGTATCTAACCCTACAGGGCCTCCCTTGTAAAATTCTATAATTGTATTTAATATACGCCTATCTAATTTGTCTAATCCTATTTCATCAATTTCAAGCATTTTAAGTGCTTTGTCAGCCGTAGTTTCGTCTATTACCCCCTTACCTTTAACTATTGCATAATCTCTCACTCTTTTTAAAAGCCTATTTGCAATACGTGGAGTTCCTCGGGAGCGCTTAGCAATTTCTTCAGCTCCTCTTTCCTCGATTTCAATATCGATAATTCCTGCAGAGCGAAGTACTATCTCTTTTAAATCCTCCGGCTTATAGAAATCTAAGTTACACATTACTCCAAACCTATCTCGTAAAGGTGAAGCTAACATACCGGAACGGGTAGTTGCTCCGATTAAAGTAAATTTCGGCAAATCAAGCCTAATAGACCTAGCAGAAGGTCCCTTTCCTATTATAATATCTAAGGCAAAATCTTCTAAGGCCGGATACATAATTTCTTCTACAGCCTTATTGAGCCTATGAATTTCATCTATAAACAAAACATCATTTTCATTTAAATTAGTAAGTATTGCCGCTAAGTCTCCTGCCCTTTCGATTGCCGGCCCGGAAGTAATTCTCATATTAACCCCTAATTCGTTGGAAATAATGTTGGCAAGAGTGGTTTTACCAAGTCCCGGAGGACCAGAAAGCAAGACATGGTCCAAAGGTTGGCCTCTCATTTTAGCAGATTCAATAAATATCTTTAAAACTTCCTTAACTTTCTCCTGCCCTATGTACTGAGAAAGTTTTTGAGGTCTTAAACTAAGCTCCAACTCCTCTTCACCGGCATTGAATTTGCCTGAAACAATTTCATTTTCTCTATCAAACATACTATCCCTGCCTGTTCATATTTTTTAATGCTTCTTTAATAATATCATTTTCTGACTTACCTCTTAAATCCATCTTATCTAATGTCTTCTTAATTTCTAAAGTATTAAATCCTAAGGCAGATAATGCATCTACTACATCAGTTAGTTCATGACTAATAACTGAAATTTCACCTACTTCATCGTCTATAGTACCTAGCTTATCTTTTAGTTCTAAAATTATCTTGCTTGCTGTTTTTTTACCTACTCCCGGAACCTTAGTCAATCTAACAACATCTTCTCTTACAATAATTTCCCTTACAGTACTTGCTTCGTAAGTAGATAATACCGAAAGTCCTGCCTTAGGTCCTATTCCATTAACTGAAATAAGTTTTTTGAAAAGTTCAACTTCATCAGAAGTAATAAAGCCATACAAGGCCATTATATCTTCTCTTATATGCATGTAGGTAAGTATGCGGACTTTTTCATTTTCACTAATTCTGTTCAAAGTTGAGAGGGATGCCATTATATGGTAGCCTATATTATTGTTTTCCAAAATTATGTAATCGATACCTTTCTTAACAACTTCTCCTTTTATATAGCTTATCATTTTTTCTCCCTTAATATTTTATTATTCTAAATTTTTCTGCAAATTTCAAGGAATGAGCATGACAAATTGCTGTTGCCAGTCCATCTGCCACATCATCAGGTTTGGGAATTTCTTTTAATTTTAATATTACTTTTACCATTTCCTGAACTTGTTTTTTTTCTGCCCTACCGTAACCTACTATTCCCTGCTTAATTTGAAGAGGAGTATATTCGTAAAGAGGAATGTTTTTGTTTTCCGCTGCCAATAGGTGTACCCCTCTTGCTTGAGCAATTGCCATTGCGGTCTTGACGTTTTTATTGTAAAATAGTTCCTCTATAGCAACTGCTTCAGGCTTGTACATATCCATGAGAGAACAATAACTATCATAAATATATTTTAACCTTTTAGGAAATTCTTCACAACTTTTCGTTACAATGGCACCGTAATGGACTACCTCAAATTTATTACCTATATAGTTTAAAATTCCGTAGCCTGATATTGCCAGCCCCGGATCGATTCCAAGTATTAACATATTAAATCCTTTCTTTTCTTATGTGAAATTATATCATACATTTGTTCTAATATAAAGAGCTTTGTTACTATATTGTCTTCATTGGCTAAGAATTATAGTCCTATCCTGCAAATGTTCGCTATATATTTGTATTATTTAATGGTGAAATATTAGTTTTCCATTGTTTTAAATTGTGGTATAATGTAGTATCACTATAAACGGAGTAAAATATGTTTAAAAAGGAAAGCAAACTTAAAAGGTTTGATTTTATATTGTTAATAACTACAATATTGTTATGTGTATATGGATTTATTGTTATAAATAGTGCCACAATGAGCAAGCCCTTAGGCAGTGAGCCTTATTTAAAAACTCAAGTAGTTTCTTTTGCAATAGGGATGGTAGCTCTTTTTGTATTGGTTTTTATAGATTATGATATTTACGGCACATTCTATATAGCTATTTATATTTTTACTAATGCACTACTTTTATATACTTTAATAAATCCCGTAGTTGCTTCTCAATGGGGAAATGTAAGATCTTGGATAGCTGTAGGTCCCATAGTATTCCAGCCTTCGGAATTAGCTAAATTTGGTGTAATAATTTCCGTGGCAAAGTTTATCGATATAAACAAAGAAAATATCAATAATCCTGCAGTTCTTATAAAAATTTTGATATTTGCCTTTTTACCCATAGGACTAATTTTGTTGCAGCCTGATTTAGGTACAGCCTTAGTATTTATGTTTTTTATTGCAATTATGATTTACATTGGAGGAATAGATAGGAAATATGTAGTTTCAGTTTTAATAATAGCTTTAATATTGATTATTGTAGGGATCGCTGTATTTTTTCATATAATGAAAGATTACACCCTTAAAGATGATTACCGCTTCGACAGAATAGTAACCTTCTTCTATCCGGAATTAGACCCGGATGATACGGGATACCAAGTTATTCAATCTAAGACAGCTATTGGCTCTGGAATGCTGTACGGCAGAGGTTTGTACAAAGGAGTCCAAAATCAATTAGGTTACCTGCCTACCAAGGAAACAGACTTTATTTTTGCAGTTATAGGCGAAGAGTTAGGGCTTTTAGGTGGTGTAATTCTATTACTATTGTACGCTCTACTTATGTATAGATTAATAAGAATTGCAAAAAATGCTGCTAATATGTTCGGTTCTTTAATAGTTACCGGCATTATCTCAATGTTTCTATTCCATATTTTCGAAAATATAGGAATGACAATGGGTTTAATGCCGGTAACAGGAATTCCTCTACCCTTTATAAGCTACGGAGGCACTTTCATGCTCATTAACATAGCAAGCATCGGTCTATGTTTATCCGTAGGTATGAAAAGAGGAAAAATAGATTTAAACGACTTCTAAGGAGGCATTCCTTATTCAAAACAACTGCCTCCTATAAACTCTCTAAGTATGGAGGTGCTAGGTATTGCAGTTTCGTCTTCAATAGGTAAAAAGTAACTTAAAAATTTAAGCAGTCGTTGCCTTTCAGCATAAAATTTACTATCTTCACCGATTTCCTCTATAATAGGTTCTGCATATTTTTTAATAACGCCTAGTTCATAAACTAAGGCAGAGTTAAATATTACATCTGCATTCTCCTGGTATGGAAATATATACTTTTCCGTACCTTTAACTACATTATCCCATAGCTCCATAGTTCTTGTTGCATCGTTTCCTCTATGAGTATCATCTCGAACAATACGTCTTAAAAGTCTTAAATCAGATGTAGAAATTCTATTGTGACGGTCAATATTTAGCTGAGTCAATGCACTGATGTATATTTTAAACTTATTAGCTTCAGGTATATGCTCTGTAAGTTGGTCGTTAAGAGCATGAATTCCTTCAACTATAATTATATGATCTTCCGTTAGCTTTACAGGATCTCTGGTATATTCTCTGCTTCCTTTCACAAAATTATATACAGGTATTTGAACTGCCTCTCCTGCAATTAAATCCATTAGGTGCTCGTTAAAGAGTTCCAAATCTAAAGCCTCTATAGTTTCAAAATCATAGTCTCCATTTTCATCCCTAGGTGTTAAATGTCTGTCAACAAAGTAATCATCTAAAGATATGGCATATGTTTTTTTACCGTTTACCCGTAATTGAATAGATAATCTTTGAGCAAAAGTTGTTTTTCCGGAAGAAGAAGGGCCTGCAATTAGGACTATTTTTATATTTTTATCGGCTGTAATTTCATCTGCAATATATGCTGTCTTTTTTTCATGGAGTGCTTCATTAATTCGTATCATATCATCGATTGTATTGTTGGCGATTTTATTGTTTAAAGCGCCTACAAAGGACACATCCATTATTTCACCCCAATCCTCGGCTTCCTTAAATACTTTTGAAAGTTTCTTCTGTTCAATATATTCAGGAATTTCAAAATTGCTTTCACGAGTAGGGAAATTTAATATCATGCCGGGATAAAATAGACGTAAATCAAATTTATCGACAAATCCCGTATTAGGTGCTAAGTATCCGTAGAAAGTATCGTAATATCCATCTAATTCATAAACCCTTATAGTATCTTTAGTCCAATATTTAAGCATTTCAACTTTATCCATCATTCCTTGAGCCGAAAATATTTCTTTAGCCTCATCTATGGGAATAAAATTAGTAACTATAGGTTTTTTAGAATCTATTATTTCCTGCATCTTATCTTTTATAATTTTAAGGTGTTTCTTACTTATCAAATGTTTGTGCTCAAGTTCCGTATAAAGTCCTTTATTTAATGAATAGTTAATGGAAACGTCTATATCGTTATAAACATCTTTACATGCTTTAACATAAATCAATGACAAAGTTCGCACATAAATTCTATGCCCATCTGGGTCAGTTATATCAATGAATTTAATTCTGTCATTTTCTTTAAAATCTTTGCTAGTAAGTCCTTTTAGTTTGTTATTTACTTTAGCTCCTAAATATTTAAAGTAATTATCTCCATGTGCTTTTTTCAACAAATCATACAATCTTTCATTTTCTTTTAGTTCAACTATTTCATTGGTTTCTGCTAATCTTACTTTCATAACTCCTCCTATAAAACCTTTCTTTCACTTATATCTAATACTATTTCCATAGAATTCAAATAGGATAATTCTCCTTCAAAACCTTCCAATACTAATTTATAGCCATGAAGTAGTTGGTATTTTTCATTATCTTTTTTTCCGTATTTCTTATCACCTACTATAGGATGACCGATTGAAGCTAAGTGAGCACGTATTTGGTGAGCCCTTCCTGTTTCGATTTCTATTTCAAGCCATGTATATTTGCCTTCTGTTTTTATAGGTTTAACATATGTTACTACTGGCTTTGCATTTTTGTGATATTTCTTTGTAATTTTAACTATATTATTATTTTCTTTTTTTACTAGAAAATCTTTAAGCTCTAAATTTTTTGTAAGGATTCCGTGTACTTTTGCAATATAGTATCTTTTTATTTTTCTTTCTCTAATAGCCTTGTTTGTCTGTTTAAGGCTTTCATAATTTTTAGCGGCAATAATCAATCCTGAAGTATTTTTGTCTAAACGGTTACATACAGCAGGTTTAAATGTAAAGCTTATGTTTTCTTCTTTCGCATCTAAATATACCTTTACTTGATCGACTAAATTCTTGCTAGCGGTTTTATCTGGCTGACTACTTAAACCTACCGGTTTATTAACTATTAATATGTTTTTATCTTCATATGCGATAGTAAAATCTATATCTGTAACTTTTAAAGTTTTTTTCTCTCTAAACTTATTAATAGTTTCATCAGACAAATAAAGCTGCACCCTATCATTCTCTTTTAAAATAACTTGAGCTTCTGCCTTTTTATTGTTTAACTTGATATTTTTTTTCCTTATCATTTTATAAATAAAAGATTGATTTGCTTTATTTAAATATTTTTTAAGAAATCTATCTAACCTTTGACCTTCTTCATTTTTTCCGATTTTTATTTCCTTCATACCTTCTCCTCACCATGGGGGCATTCCTTCAACCCGCAAAGACTATCCCTTCACATGAAGGTGTGTCCCCCTACCTCTTACCATATATTCCTTCACGGACTAACCTCAGAGACTGTCCCTCTAGTCCCCAACCTCCACATAATCAGTACTATTATACCCAAATTATATATGAAAGTATATGGTTTTGCAAAAATTGCAAGTTTTTAATAAATGTGGATATTGTAAGCTTGGTATTTTTATGCTAATATAATAGAAGTGAATATTCTAGAGGTGTACTATGAAAAAAGTAATAGATGCAATAAGAGATTTTATATATAATATTACCGACTATGGTCTTATAATAGCAGTAGTCATTATTATGGCGGCTATTTTATCATGGCGTTTTGATATATTATTTAATAGAGGCATAGAAAAAGAAATAATAGCAGAATTACCAATAATAACTGAAAATCCTAACATTAATAATTCAATTGAAGAAAATGAAGATACTGAGGAAATGGAAGAAAATGAAGAGACTATAGAGGATCCCCTAAAGGATACTAAATTAATTGCAACTGTAAACATCCCTCAAGGTTCCTTTCCTTCACAAATAGCAGAAATACTTCTAAACAATAATTTAATCGTAAGTACTGATGAATTTTTAACCCGATCTATAGAATTAGGATTAGATACTAGGTTAAGAAGCGGTACTTTTGAATTTGAAGTAGGTACATCTCTTGATGAAATTATAAAAACCCTTGCAAATGCACTATAAAAAGCACTATAAAAACAGCCTCGGAGCGAAATGAGCCCCCGGGGCTGTTTTTTAGTACATTTAGAGCTATTCCTTTAATATCTTTGATTAACATAATAGTCTATAACTGATTTCTTTCTTACAGAGGAAAATACTTTTTCTTTTTTCAATACTTCTAAAAGCCACAAACTTTTAGAATGAAGAACTGCATACTCATAATCATTTAGAACTATTTCATATAACTTGCCTTCTAAATTTGATGATTCCATTTTAATATAGTAAGATTCAACATTTTCAAAATGAAGATATCTTAACAATCTAAAAGTAGTTTTATCCTTTTCATTATAATAATAATCTGCTTCCTTTAAGTACTTACTATAGTAGCTAATATGTTTCCCTCTATCTTTAATTTCCTGGGCTACCATCCTATGGTATTTTGCCAAAACATTGTAATATTGGTAGTTGTACATACCCTTTTCAAAACTGTCAATTCGTTGAAAGGGTTTAATGTTTTTTTTCATTACATACTTATAATTAAGCTCCAAAAACTCTCTTTTGTTTATATCTCCGTTCATATGCTGGATAATGAGCATGTCCCTATGTTCGAAGAAATCATCAAATATAGTTTTAGTGGGCTTGAAATAATTCATCTAATCACTCTTTCTAATTTTCATAAACAGACCACCCCTAAGGGTGGCTCCTTTAACTTATAGCTCTATCTCTCAATCCTTCCGGAATATCTTCAACATCATTATTTACACTTATTATAAAATTCACATCAAAAGTCTTTGATAAATAATCTAGGCGCTTTATTACTGATTCTAATTTTTCTTCTCCTGATTTAGATATTTTGTACAAACCGTCTATATATACCTTTTCTATATCATAATCCGTAGCAATTACGCCACAAACGAAACCTTGAAACTGATCCTCATTGGTTAATCCGAATTCCTTAGTATTTATGTACCTTATCCTATAGTCTAAATCGAATATGTGTTTGTTGTTTGCTTCTAAAAAAACCATCTTGCCATTAATACTGTCAATAGCACTGTTGGCCATCTCAATCATCCTTCTTGTCTTTCCTGTACCGCTTCGTCCACAAACTAATTGAACCATAGTAACCACACTCCTATTCATTTTATAATAGTAAACTAAACTTATTGTACCATAGATTGTAAATGTTTACACTAACTATTTTTGGATTTTACATATTAAATAAATTTATTTAACTTTCCTTGATATCTATTTTCTCGGGACATTTTTTCAATTATTTCATCTCTTAACTTCCACCAACTCATACCCCAGTTTACGAAGAGAGAATTTTCTTTAGGAGCTCTTCCTGCTAATCTTTGAACAACTATATCCTTATTTAAATGTTCTAAAAAAATAATTACTCTTTCCACATATTCATCTTTAGAAATTATAGTTATTTCATTATGTTTATAAGCTCTTCCCATTTCTGTATTTTCCATTATATAAAGGGAATGGATTTTTACTTGTTCAATCTTTAAAGCACTTAATATTTTAGCTGTTTCGACAGTATCTGTAATATTATCTCCCGGTAAATTTAAAATTACATGACTGCAGATTTCAAATTGGTATTTTTTTATTCTTAAAACTGCATCTATAAATTCTGCTAATGTATGGCCTCTATTTATTTCCTTAAGTGTGTGGTAGTTAACTGTCTGTAAACCTAACTCAATAGATATATTTACATTGTGCTTACTCCTAATTTCATTAAGAAAATCAAGATATTCATTGGATATACAGTCTGGTCTAGTGGATATTGCTATTTCAACAACATTATCAATGATTGCCTCCCTTATATATCCTTTAAATTTACCTAATTTTAAATATGTATTAGTATAATTTTGGAAATAAGCTATGAATTTTTTTGCCTTGTACCTTTTAGCTATATAATCCATATTTTTTTCTAACTGTTCCCTTACGCTTAGCGAATTACTAAGCATTTCAAAGCCTGTTCCCACATCGGCACAAAAAGTACAGCCTCCATATCCTAAGGTGCCATCTCTATTTGGACAAGTACATGGTATATTTACCGGAAGTTTATATACTTTCTCCCCGTATTTTGTTTTTAAATATTTTGAATATTCATTATAAAATTTTTTCATATTTTTTCCTTTTGTTATTTTCTACTATCTTAATTGAGTATTTTAACTATTGTTGATTATGATTACCATTATTTAATTATACTATTTCTCAGTAACTTGTAAATAATATAAATACGAATTTTTTTAATAAGGAGGTTTTTATGCGTATAAAAGAAGGTATTGTTCCAGCAGTTTTAGGAACCCTTGTTACAGCAACAGGAGTTGCTTTAAGAAACTCAAACTTACCAGAATCTTATAGAAACGGTATAATTGGATTTGGATTAGCAAATATAGCTTTAGGTTCTGCTGAATTAGTCAGTAGCAATATGCAACACAGGAATATGATGAAAAAAATGACAAAAATGGCCCCTTTTAAGTAAGATGCCCTAACCCCATTTCTCAGTGTGTTTTTTCTGAGAAATGGCTGGTAGGTCATTCGCAATGAATTCCCAATGTATGTGACCAAAGGGAACAAATACATTGGTGAATGAGACTGCGAGCAGCCAGGTAAATCAAAAAAGACATGTGGCAAAAACATGTCTTTTTTTGATAATTTTTTAGGCGAAGATGACATATAACAAGGAATAAAACCCAGCTACACCTATGAGAAGATAGACGATTCTACCTACCTTACTTTTCCAACCTCCGAACAAATTCTCAACTATGTCAATTTTTGATAATCCATACAATCCCCAGTTTAAAGCCCCTAAAATAATTAAAATTGAAGCTATTGCAGTTATTATTCTCATAATTCCTCCTCAAATATCGCAAATATTACTACATTATATTTTAGGAGGTATGAAAATATGTACAAAGCTTAAATGTTTTTAATAAATTTCAAATATTTCCGACAATTCATAGTAAACACCGGATTCATTGTTAGATTTTCGCGAAATATAATCGGCTACACCTTTACATTCTTGTGTAGCGTTTTTCATAGCGATTCCAATACCTGCATTTTTTATAAGTGGAATATCGTTGTTGTCATCTCCCATTGCAATTACCTGCTCTTCTTTAATTCCTAAATTCTCTATATGACTTTTTAAGGCGCACCATTTACAGCCATTTACATGTAAAAATTCTAAAAGGGCTCTTTTGCTAATATTGATGTTTAATATTGTATTAAATCTACCTATTACATTTTGAACATCCTTTTGTAATTTGATTAATTTATGGAAATCTTCGTAGTAACAAACTGATAGTATATTATTTATGGGGTTTGAATTAAAATTCTTCAACCTAGCCCTTCGAAGGTCCCCCTTAATATATCCTAAATATGCTTCTTCATAATTTTCACATTCATATATAAGATCATATCCTTCATAATATCCATCTACATGAATAATAGGATTTAAATTATGTTGGCGACCCATTTCATATATTTCTTTAAAAGTTGAATAGTCTAAATAATTACTTTCTATAAGCTTATCGTTATGAGAGTATCTAGTTACTGCTCCATTGTTTGATAAAATTGTAGGTTGTAAGGACTTAATTTTTTCCGTAAGGTTTTTTGCCATGTGGTAATTTCTTCCGGTAGCTATTACAATTTGTATACCTTTACTATGCAGTTCCTTAAGTATATATGCATTTTTGTCGCTTATTAACTTTTCATCATCTAATAGTGTACCATCTAAATCAAGTACCACCATTTTGTAATCCATATACTTATCCAATTACTTTATTTTCTTTAATATTTCGCACAATAAATTGTATACATTTGCTACGGAACTAATACTTACATGCTCGTTAGGAGAATGAGCATCAAATGCATCAGGACCCATGGATATAGCATCTAATCCAGGAATTTTCCCCATTAACAAACCACATTCGAGTCCTGCATGTATGGCAGCAACTTTAGGTTCTTTCTTATATAGCTCTCTATATGTTTCAATACATATAGTACGGATTTTAGATTCCTTAGCATATTCCCACCCTGGATAATAACTTTCTATTTCATACTCAATTTCAAGTATTTCCGAAAGTTGCTTCATAGAGGGCATAAGATCCTCTGTAAGAAGTGTCTCAACGGAGCTTCGAGAGTGATTATAAAATGTAATAAACTTTTCATCAGTAGTTATAACTCCTAAGTTATTAGAGCTTATTACTAAATCGATAGCAGTGCTTCTGGATAATACACCTACAGGTATTAAATTTATTAAAGAAACAACTTTTTTAAATATTTCTTTTTCCAAAGTTTGAGTTTTATTATGTAAATCTTCTAATTCAATAGTGATTGAAGGGTCGGTAAAGGAATATTCATTTTTAAGTATATTATTCCACTTACTTATTTTCTCCTTAACTTTATTGTAATCATCTACTGTGATAATAGCATTGGCTTCTCTCGGTATGGCATTTGTTTTAGAACCGCCGTCAATCTTTGCCAATTCAACAATATCTATTAGATCATAAAGTATTCTACCTAAAATTTTGTTAGCATTAGCTTTTTCTTTGTCAATGTCGATTCCCGAATGACCACCAGAAAGACCTTTAACACTAAGTCTATAAGCCTTTGACTTTTCTTTAGTATATTCAACAGGAATTTTAAAATTACTTGAACACCCTCCTGCACAACCTGCAGTAAATACTCCCTCTTCCTCACTGTCTAAGTTCAATAAATATTTACTTTTAAACAAACTTCCATCAACTTTTTCTGCACCTGTCATTCCTTTCTCTTCGTCAGTAGTTATTAAAACTTCAAGAGACGGATGTTCTAAATCCGAATCTAAGACTGCTAAAGCATAGGCAACAGCTATACCATTATCAGCACCTAAAGTTGTATCTGTAGCATAAATATAGTCATCTACAATTCTTAGTTTAATTGGATCTTTGTCAAAATCATGGTCAACACCTTCATTTTTCTCACAAACCATGTCCATATGTCCTTGCAACATAACAGTAGGAGCATTTTCATAACCTTTCGATGCAGGTTTTTTAATAATTATATTTAAATAACTATCTTGTATTACTTCCCAACCTTTTTCCTTTGCTAAATTGTACAGATAATCTGATATTAACTTTTCTTTTCCGGAACATCTAGGTATCTTTGATATTTCTTCAAAGTAATAAAATACTTTTTCCGGTTTTAAACCTTCTAAAACTCTAGTCATATTTCATTGTATGTTATAGTCAACGACTAACCATACTCTCCTTTCGTTTATTATTGAACTTTGCCGATTCTGTTTATAGGGAAGAATCTAAATAAAACTTGACCTATTATTTTATCTTTACTGATAAAGGGAGTATTCCAATATCTAGCATCATAGGATATTGGTCTATTGTCCCCTAAAAAAAAGTAAGAATCTTTAGGGACTACAAAAGTTTTCTCTTCTCCCTGCCATTGAACGGCATATGGTTCTTCAATTTTTTCTCCATCTACGTAAATACTTCCATCTCTTTTAATTTCAACTTTTTCTCCTGGCAAACCGATAAGTCTTTTCACCAATCGCTTATTATCTAATTCTTGGGACATAAAAACTAATATATCTCCCCGTTTTGCATTGTCTGCATTAAATAATTCGTTAACGTAAAGCCTATCCCCAGGTATAATAGTTTCTTCCATTGAACCTGTTGGAACTGTTACTAACATAAAAACAAATTTGTTTAAAAATAAAACTATAATAAGGGCAATTAAAACAGGCATAAGCCATTCTTTTATAAAATATTTTGTTTTGTTCATTATAATTTTCCTGTTATACTAAAATTTCGTTAAAAATTCTGTGAAAATTGCCGCCTATTATTAGTTTACAGTCATCTTCTGAAATTCCCCTTCTTAAAAGTTCTTCTGTCAATAGAAGAGCTTCACTGTGTGAGTTTAAACAATCATTTTTCTGAGTTTCAACTTTAAACTTTAATTGACTGTCGCAGTAATTGTCGCAAAGATCGAATCCATAACCTACATACTCAGGTCCTACTAAATCTAGTATGTACTCAATATGATCTGCTAACTTAGATATGGGATTTTCCCCTTCCCTTACGCCGGCAATAGTATTATATGCGTTTATACCGATAACTCCCTGCCTCTCTGCTATAACTTTAATCTGTTCATCTGTAAGATTTCTCATTATTCCATGAAGGTTTCTAACATTTGAATGGGAGGCAATGAAAGGCTTTTCCGTAAACTTAACCACATCCCAAAATCCTTCATCGTTTAAATGGCTAAGGTCTATAAGCATATTCATTTCTTCCATTTTTTTAACTACTTCTACTCCAAAGCTTGTGAGCCCTCCCCTTTGACCTTCTTCAACAGGATTGAAACTACAACCATCTGCTAGGTAGTTTCTTCTACTCCATACTAATCCTGCTCCCCTAACACCTAATTCGTAGAAAATTCTTAAAAGACCTATATCATTGCTAATAGGCTCTAGTCCTTCAAATGAAATAATTATTCCTATTTTATTATCTTTTATTACTTTTCTTAAATCTTCCTTACTTTTTACTAAGATTACTTCTTCTTTGCAAGATTCTATATCTTCTATTAAAGCCCTTATTTGTCCTAATGCCACTCTTAAAGCCATTTCCGGCAAAAATATACTATCTATGTATAGTGATGATACAATTATATTAAATCCAGCTTTTTGAAAATCTTTTAAATAATAATTTTTAATTATATCTTTTTCCCCTGCTAAATTTCTATTATATATCTCTCCCGCCAAGTCTAAATGAGCATCAATAACAATATTGTTATTATGTAATTCTATAGCAGCTTCTCTAAAATCCATCTAAGTCTCCTTTATTTGTAATAACAACATTATAATTAATTTGCCATGATTTTTCAAGGTATTTAGGGAGTAAATACATTGGCGAATGAAAAGTAGATGACCTACCGAACAATGAAAGAAAAATGGTCGGTAGGTCATTGGCACAGCTGTAATTCCTACACCTTATATAATTTGTATTTCTTTTGAAGCTTGATTTAGGACTTCATTACCATCTTCTGTAACTGCGACTATATTTTCTATCCGGATTCCAAACTTTCCAGCTAAGTAAATACCCGGCTCTATACTGAAAACCATGCCCTTTTCAAGATTTCGACGGTTACTGGCCTTTATGTCGGGAGCTTCATGTACTGAATATCCTATACCATGTCCTAACCTTGTGAAGAAATATTTACCGTATCCGGATTTTTCTATTATATCCCTAGCGGCCTTATCTACATCCGGTATGTATGCTCCCTTTACCGCAGCCTTTTCACCAGCCTCCTGGCTTGCTTTTACTATTTCGTAAACTTTACGTTCTTCCTCAGTTATTCCTCCCACAAATACAGTCCTTGACATATCTGCACACATATTGTTATACTTGCAACCCCAATCGAGTATAATGATATCTTTCTCCTGAATTACTCTTTGGTCATCGTTGTAATGAGGATAGGATGAATTAGGACCTGAACATACCATGGTAAATCCTTCATCGGCACCCTTTTCTTTGAATATTTCGTTCATTTTTCTTGCTATGTCTACTTCCTTTATTCCCGGTTTAATAAAGTTTAATAGTTCTTCATAAGATTCATCAGTAATTCTTGCTGCCATTCTTAAATCATTAATCTCTTGGTCACTTTTAATCATTCTCATTTCTTCCAGTAGAGGTTTGCCATTTACAAATTTAACATCTATTTCGTCCAGTATTTGAAGAATTAAAAATGCTCTCTCTGAAGAATTAACGGCTATAGTTTTACCTATTAGTCCTTGTTCCTCAAAAGCTACTTTTACCGTATCAGTAAATACATCTCCATCAAACCAACCGTATACCTTTACATCCGGTCCTAAAACACTTTGAACTTCATCTACGGTAAGCAAGTTGCAGATATAGAAATAGCTTCCGTCATTCTTAACGAAAAGTGCTTGGAACCTTTCGCAAATATGTGTGTTATGACCCATAATAAATTCCATCTCTTCTGATGGCGCAATAAGTATTGCATCAATATTTTCCTTCTTCAATATGTTTGTTAACCTGTCTAAATACTTTTTTCTCATTACAACCTCCTAATTTAAAGCGTATTGTCCTTAACCATTACCAACATTATAAGCCTAGGTTCATTATAAAGCAACTTAAACTACGGAAGGCTCTAAAAGCAACTTACCCGTTTTAAATCTATTTAAATTAAGCATACTTACATCAATTGTAGGCTCTTCTCCCATAATCATTTCCGCCATAACTATACCTGTAATAGGTCCAAACATAAAGCCATGTCCACTGTAACCAAAAGCCATATAAAAACCTTCAACATTTTCTGCCTTATCGTAAATAGGCTGTTTGTCAGGAGTCATATTGTAAAGGCCTGCCCATTGCCTTATTATTCTCAATTTAGAAATAGGTGGTAGCACCTCATCGATAGATTTTGCCATCTCCTCAAGGAATTGCCAACTGGAAGTTATTCTTAAATCCCTAGGCTCTGTTTCATCGCCCCTACCCATTATGAATGTTCCCTCCGGTGATTGTTGAATATAAAAATTAAGTCCAAAAGACATAACCATAGGATCCTGAATAGGCTCTACAGGTTCTGTTACAAGAATTTGATGTCTTTCAGAATATACGGGAACATCAATTCCAACCATTTCACAAATTCCTTTTGCATATCCATTGGTTGCATTTACTACAATATTAGTTGCTATAAAGCCTTTGTTAGTTTCTACTCCTGTAACTTTTCCTTTTTCTGTCTTAATAGCAGTTGCTTCTGTAAAGGTATAAAACTCAACTCCAAGCCTCTTTGCTGCACGATAAAAAGCATCTGTAGTGTTAAAAGGGTTTAAAAATCCATCTTTTTCGCAAAATGCAGCTCCTTTTAAAATGTCAGTATTGAGATATGGAACGATTTCTTTTGCTTCCTGAAGGGAAATCATTTTGGATGGAATACCGCATGAATGTTGAACTTCAACATTTTTCTTAAACTGTTCAACTTCATGTTCCGTATGGGCAACCAACAAATATCCTTTCTGTTTAAATTCCACATCTCTTTCGTACTCTAATATTTCATTGGCATTTTCATAAAATTCAATACTTTTCTTTGCAATTTTGCAGTTCATCTCCGTTCCCCACTGCATTCTTACTCCTGCACCACATCTGCCAGTAGAACCGCTGCAAATATAGTCCTTCTCTAAAACAACAATATTCTTCACACCTTTTTTTGCAAGATTATAGGCTATGGAACATCCGGAGATTCCTCCTCCGATTATAACAATTTCTGCACTACTTTTCATTCCTTCTTGCCTCCTCTGCTACTAATCCTAATTTAACTCCTACAACAGGAGGTCTATTTGTTTGGAATTTTACATCTTGTATTTTTTGTCCCCTTGCATTAGCAATTTCTCGCATAATTAATTGTCCGCAAGTCTTTCCCTGACAAGGTCCCATACCTGAACGGGTAAGTCTTTTTATTTCTTCAAAAGTAGTATATCCTTGGCTTATGAGTTTTCTTATTTCTTTTAAAGTTACGTCAGAACATCTGCAAACTATTGTTTTTCCATCCATATTAAACCTCCACCTGAATATTTCTAATTTCATATAAATACTTCCTGTCTACTTCAATAGTAACTAAGGGGGTACGGTCGAAAGATTTTGGATTTAACACTTTTAAAACTTTAACATCAGTTATGTACTCTCCCTCCCTATTAAGCCCCTTTATAATTTGACCTTCCTTAGGTAGAGGTACAAATTCGTAGGGAAGTTTTATTTCTACCGTCTCTTCTAATTTAGAGCCGTCTACAACCATTATTGAAAGACCGGGACATTTGCTTAAACATACAGCACAGCCTGTGCATTTATCAGCATATAGCTTAGGTATATTGTTTATATCTTCTCCTATAATTATTGCTCCGAATTTACAGGCAGTCTGACATGGATTACAAGGTATTTCCTTATAACACTCCACTACTGCAACGGCTCCTTTATTAATTCTTTCTATTGAAGGGAATTTACCCATAATCATTTCTTCACTTGGAATTCCTGTTTTTTCAAACATATTGCCTCCTATAATACTATCTGTTCAATACCTGACAGTATATGTTTTCCTGCCGGTCCAGAACGTAGTTCCTCTAATTGTTTAAGGTAATCATTTTTCATTTCTTCAAAATTATCTAATCTATATCCTATTTTCTCAGCAGCACATAAACCTGCTAAAAATCCTTCCACCATTGCGGCACTGGCTTCCTCTACCCCCGTAGCATCTCCTGCAACGAATAGATTTTCTACACTAGTTTCATAATTTTCATTTCTTAGGGGAACGAGGCCTCCTAACTGAGGAATATACTTCATTTTGCATCCTCTCATTGCTAGCAGTTCATTTAAGGGAGTAAGGCCTACGGAAATACACATAACATCTACATCCAATGTTTTTTCACTTCCTTCTATAGGTGAAAACTTTTCATCTACTTGACTTATTACTGCTTTTTCTAATTCTTCCTTACCTATTGCTTCTTTAACTGTATGAGAAGTTAATATCGGCACTCCCATTCTCCTAACTTTAGAAGCATGGACCAAGTAACCTCCTATTTTCGGAGCGGCATCTAATATTGCTTCTACCTTAACACCAGCCTGCATAAGTTGGTAGCTAACAATTAAACCTATATTTCCTGCTCCTACCATCAATACCTTATTGCCTGGTTTAACACCGTGAACATTCATTAAAGTCTGAACGGCTCCAGCACCATAAATTCCGGGCAAATCATTATTTGGGAAACTTAAATATTTTTCATAAGCTCCAGTTGCAAGGACAAGGGCTTTAGGTGCTATTTTGAAATAATTTTCTTCTTTTTCAAGTACAGTTATTACTCCATCTTCAAACACTCCTACTACAGTAGCTTCTTTAATTATTTCAACCCTTTCCTTATATTTTTCAAGCTCTGAAATTAATATAGCAGGTATATCTATCCCTCTTAAAGATGCATATTGTTTTTCCGAGCCAAAAAACATATGGGTTTGTTTTAGCAACTGTCCTCCTAAGTCCTTGTTTCTTTCTATAATTAAAACTTTAGCTCCACTTCTTGCAGCACTTACTGCCGCACAAAGACCAGCAGGACCACCGCCTATAATAACCAGTTCAGCTTGTTTCATACTATCTCTCCTTTGCCTTCCTGAATTTCTACATTCATTCCTTCCTCTAAATCTGTAACACATGTCTTTACATTAGCCACACCATTTACAGTCATTAGACAGGAGGAACAGTTTCCAATTGCACAGTAAAAACCCCTTGGTCTATGTAAAAACAAACTTTTACCTAAAACTTTTACTCCGGCAGCATGTAAGGCCGATGCTATAGTATCTCCTTCATATCCTTCTACACTTTGTCCATTAAAAAAGAATTTAATTTTTTTCTTTTTGTCGAAATTAAGTATGGGATGTTCTTCAATTCTCATGATATCACTCCTGTTATTTTATAGGTATAGATTAATAAATGCAATTTATATGCCAATTACACTTGTAGCTAAAGTTGGCTTTATAGCTATTATAACAGAAAGTATACAGTATTTCACGTCTGTTTTTTGACATTGTGTCAGTTATTAGACATTTGTTAATAATTTTATCCTCAAAGGCTGGCTACTTCCTAGATAGCTTTAATAGAAATTCTCTTTTGTTTGTAATATAAATTACTATCAATCATAAATTTAATTATAAGGATATTAGGGGGAATTATGGAGAATATTTTTAAAAGGGTTAATTTAATATTTGCTATTGCATTAATTATTATAATTATTATGTCTATACTATTAAACACAATGAAGACAGCACAAACTATAGATGCTTCAGACCAGGAACATCTAGAAAGAATTAAAATACTTATTGATCCCGGTCACGGTGGAATGGATCAAGGAGCAAGTGGCGATTTAAAAATAGGAGAAGCTCCAATTAATTTAGCTATATCTAAAAAATTGATGAAATTTTTAGAAGGAAATGGTTTTCAGGTTAAAATGACCAGGTATTCAGATACCGGACTATATACGGGAACTTCAAATTCAATTAGGGATAAAAAGAATGAAGATTTAAGAAATAGGGTTAAACTTATCAATAACACCCAAGCAGACCTAACCCTTTCAATACATTTGAATTCTTTTCCTCAAAAACAATACTATGGTGCCCATGTATTTTATCAGAAAAGCAACCAAGCAACTACAAAATTAGCTGCAGACCTTATACAAGAAAGTATGAAAAATATTTTAGATAATACTAACCACCGTGTACCTCAACTTAAAAGGGATATAAAAATAATGGATGATACTACAGTTCCAGTTATTTTAGTAGAATGTGGTTTTTTATCTAATATTGAAGAAGAAAAGAAATTAGTAAACGAAGAGTATCAAGAAAAAGTAGCATGGGCTATTTATACCGGAATAATAAAATATTTCAATGAGTTATAATACATACTAATGAGTTATAATACATACTAAAGATCGCATTTTCCTTATTTCAGGAAAATGTGTTTTTTAAATTTTTGATAATTTCCACTTTATTTGTCAGTTAATTGTTGAATTTTACATAATTTTGTATTATAATCAATTAACACTGCAGGGAGGAAAAATATGAATTTTGAAGAAGTAGAATTGTTTTTAAATAGTGTAAAATCTGTCATTTCATGTAAAATTATCGCCGATTCTAACGATGAAATTCGGGAACTCCATGTCATATCTGATAATAACAGACATTCAAAGCAAGTAGCCAGAGATATACGAACAGCACTGATTTCTCAGTTTAATATAGATGTTGATTATAAAGTTATAAGCGTAGCTCAAATTAACAAAAATATTTCCTTTAATTCAAACTTCAGACTACTGTACGAAGGATATACAAACGAAACAACTTCAGACAAAATTAAAGTAACCACAAAGCTATCATGGAAGAAGAAAGAATTTATAGGTGAAGCCGAAGATATTAAATCTGAAAAACGTATCCTGGCAGTAGCAGCCAAATCCACAATAAATTCGATAAAACTAGCAATAAATTCCGACTGTTTAGTAGTTGAAGATATACAGTCAACAAAAATAGCTGGAGAAGATATAATTATAGTTGCAATTACACATATCGAAAATGGTAAAGAAGAAACTTTAATTGGTACTTCATTAGTTGAAAGCAATAAAATAGATGCTGCAATAAAGGCAACTTTAAATGCAATTAATAGAAAAATAAATTTATTAATAAAAGAATAAAAGATTGATAGGGCTGGCTTATATATACTTAGCGAAGCGAAACCTTCCTGTTCTCTTAGCGAAATGAGCAGAGATATCTGTGGAGGTATTCGAATGAAAAAACTATTAGCTGTTATAGCTTCTTTAGTTGCACTAGTATTAGCTGCAGGCGCAAACTTTACCTGGTTATAATCAATACAAACAAATGCCAGCCCATCATATATAAGGAAGTAGATATGATAAGAAGAAGAAAAAATAACTCCCAAAATATCAAACTTTATACATATATTTCCCTACTAACAATAGCTGCTCTATCGTTAATGGTCTACTTAGTTAATGAGTACACTATTAGTAACTATTCATTACTAATAGCTTTTTCTCTATTATCTGCTATTGCAGAAACATTTTTGATACCTTTACCGAAAATTGGAGCAGTGTCAGTTAGCTTTGCCTTGTCATTTTCAGCCATATTATTGACTAATCCATTAATTGCCGCAAAAATTACAGCTTTTGGCGTTGCCTTTAGATTTCCTTATGTCGATGGCAGGGGAAGAGTTCATATACTAAACTCCCCTATTTATAAAACATTATTCAACATAAGCCAAAGCATTTTAAACGCAGGAATTGCAGGTAAAGTTTACTTTCTATTAAATAATACCTACCCTTACGGTTTTGATTTTTTTAATCCACTTGCAGCCTCTGTATCATTATTAGTATATTTATTGCTCAATACATTTTTCATGGCTGTATTAATGGCAATATTGTTAAAGGAAAGTGTTATATATATATGGAAACATAATTTTTTCTCTATGATGATCAATGTAGTACTAGTAAGCTCACTGGGAATTGTAATTGCTTTTTCCTACGATAGCTATGGAGTAGGGGGGATACTCTTATTCTTCATTCCACTGATGCTTGCTAGATATACATTTAAACTTTATATTGATATGAGAAAAACTTACTTTGAAACATTAAATGTTTTAGTACGAGCTATCGAAGCTAACGATCCTTATACTAGCGGTCACTCACTACGTGTCAGTGCTTACGCCGAAGCAATCGCAAAACAACTTTCACTTCCTCAAAATAAAATAGACTTAATAAAAAGTGCAGCCTTGTTGCATGATATAGGTAAAATAGGCATCGATAAGAATATTCTAAATAAAAAAGAGAAACTAGAAAAAGAAGAATTTGAAATGATTAAAAACCACGCCGAAATTGGAGCTACTATTATTTCAGATTTAAGTTATTTAGCAAATATTTCAGATATTATTAAACATCACCACGAAAAAGTCGACGGTAGCGGTTACCCTGACGGATTAACTTATGAGGATATTTCCCTAGAAACTTCAATACTGACGATTGCAGATTCTTTTGATGCAATGACGACAGATCGCCCTTACAGATGTCCTTTAAAGCTTGAAGACGCCCTCCAAGAAGTAAAGAATAATGCCGGTACCCAATTTAATCCCCACATTGTTGATGATGCTATAATTGCATTGAAAAAAACATATATTAAATTAGTAGAGTAGAAGGTACAATATGTTATTTGAAATAATATTTTTCTCATTACTATCAATTACTATATCTATAGTAACATTATTAATTAAAAAAAGAACTTTAGATTTTAATAAATATACCCTTAAAATAAAAGGCTATAAAATACTTATACTTGCGGCAGTAATCCAAATTACTGCTCAATTTATCTTCAATAGAAACAACTCTATACAAATTTTATCTTTTAATTGGATTATATATATAGCAATTTTATATGTTTCTTTAATAAATATAAACAAATCTTACATGTTCTTGTTTTTTGGAGGAACTTTGCTAAATTTCACAGCAATAGCCTCCAATGGTTTTAAAATGCCCGTATATATACCCGACTCATTCATAGATAGTGAAATACAAAGATTATTTCTACTGTCGGGAAAAGATTTAATTCATACCCTACTTACTGAAGATACTAAATTTAAATTTCTATGCGATATAATTACACTTCCTTCTCCTTATCCTTTCCCTAAAACTATTAGTGTAGGGGATATATTTCTTTTGGCTGGAATTTATGCCTTTTGGCAAGACTTATTATTTAACAGTTCCATTGAATCAAAACATAAAATTACAAATAACTAATGCAGCTATTATTGAAGCTATATGAGAAATTAATCCTACCTTTATAGTATATCTATAGTTTGAAATTCCTACTGCACCAAAATAGACGGCTGTCGTATAAAAAATCGTTTCCGAAGACCCCATTAGTACGGAAGCACTTCGACCTATGTAAGAATCAGCTCCGAAATTTTCTAAAATTGATTGAAACACTCCCATCGACCCACTGCCAGACAAAGGTTTAACTATTGATAAAGATAGTAATTCCGTAGGAAATCCTATTACTGAAGTAATAGGTTGAAGTATACTTACAAGAAAATCTTCTGCCCCTGACTGGATAAATAAATTTATTGCAAATACTATGGCTAAAATATATGGGAATATTTTAACAGCTGATTTTGCTCCTTCTATTGCTCCTTCGACAAAAGCTGAATATACATCAACTCTCTTTCCTATTCCATAAAATAATATTGCAGCAATTAGTAGCGGTAGTATTATATCTGAAACATTCATTGGCTTTTCCTTTCATAATATTTTGCAAAAATTATTGCAACTAATGTTGAAAAAGTAGTTGCTATTAAAGTGGGCAAAATTATTTCCGTAGGTGCTAGCGAACCGGAGTCGGCCCTTAGTTTAATAACATTTATAGATATAAGCTGGATAGAGGAAACATTTATAATTAAAAACATGCACATGGCATTGTTTGCTGTTTTTTTATTAGCATTACTTCTTTGCATTTCCTGCATGGCTCTAATTCCAAAAGCGGTTGCTGAATTACCGATTCCAAACATATTTGCCGCCAATGTTATAAGAATTGCATTTACAGCTTTGACATCATTTTGAAGGTCGGAAAACAAAAATCTTACTAAGGGTCTTAACAAAGAAGAAAACCTATCTAATATATTTGTTTTTTCAACTATATTCATTAAACCAGTCCAAAAGGCCATAACTGGTATTAGACTTAGAATCAGTTGGATAGACTTTTCTAAGTCATAAAAAAGTACATTCATTACAATTTCAGGTTTTCCGTTTAAAAAAGAAAATAACAAGCCTAAAAATATTAAAGAAAACCACATGTTTTTCATAGCAAATTTCCTCCTTTAGCCCAGTCTACTTGACGAAGAACTCGCCCCTTAAAGTTGCACATCTTGGAAAGAGTGGGGATTATCACCGGCAAGATTCGCAAAAAAACAGACATACTAATTAATATGTCTGTTTAACAGGATTCATTCATATATTTAAATTGTCGTTTCTTCTTCTCTTTTAATTCTTTCAACCTGAATTTCTATTACTCTTTTAGCTTCGGCCTCAGTTACAGTTATATCCAAGTCTCTATAAATTATCCTTCCACCTTCTTGGGGTATACCTTCAAACAGCATAGTTACGAAACCATTAACCGTACTAACATCAAGCTCCTCATCTAACTCTATTCCAAATAAATCAAGCATATCTTCTATATCAGCATTAGAGGAAACTAAGTATTTATCTTCTCCGGTCTTTTTAAACCATTCTATTACTTCATCATGCTCATCCCATATTTCTCCTACTAGCTCTTCGATAATATCCTCCATAGTTACGATTCCTTCGGTCCCTCCGTATTCATCTATAACTACTGCCATATGAGCTTTTGAAAGTTGCAATTCTTTTAATAGTTCCGATATTTTTTTGTTAGGTGTAATGAAGATAGTTTTTGAAATGAGTTTCTTAATATTTCTTTCCTTTCTGTTTAATGCTTGATAAAAGTCTTTCTGATGTAGTAATCCTACTATATTGTCTATATCTCCAACATAGACAGGAAGTCTGGAATAACCGCTTAAAATAAATTTTTCCTTAATAGAGTCTAAGCTTTCATTTTCATCAATTCCTACTATATCAATTCGTGGAGTATATATATCCTCTGCTACTGTTTCATTAAATTCAATTGCAGAACGAATTAAATCGCTTTCACTTTTATTAATTACCCCTTCATTTTCTACTTCATCTAACATAGTTCTAAGTTCATCTTCTATAATAGAAGGAAGTGTCTCTGTTTTAATAATCTTGCATAATGTTTTTCTTAATATTGTAAGAAGGTAGTTAATAGGTTTACAAATGTAAATAAAAAACTTAATTGTAGGCGCAAAAAGCATGGCTGCTTTTTCAGGGGCAAAATTTGTCAATCCCTTAGGAATTAACTCACCTGCTACTAATACTAAAAAAATTGCAATTACAGTTGAAATCAACAGTCCGCCATTATATCTTGAAAGAATAAAGATTAGCAAAGATGCTGCCGAAATTTTTGTAATATTCCTGAAAATAATCACCGTAGACATGAGTTCATCATAATTATCTTCCAGCCTTAAAACTGATGCTGCTTTTTTATTACTTGCAGCTAAATTTTTCATCCTTGTTTTGCTATAACTAATAAAGGCAGCTTCCGTTGCTGAAAAATACGCAGACATTAAAAGCATAATTATTAATATCGCGACTTGACTAATGCCGTCATCATCCATTTTTGTTACACACTCCCAATTAATATTATTACATATAGTATAATATACCGGTAGAAAAGTGTCAATTCTTTTAAGCAAACCTTTTTCTGTAACCTATTGTTTAGGAATAATAAGGAACTAAGTAATAGCATAAAAAACCACAATAATGAAAGACTAATACTACCTTCACAAATGCTGCAAGAATGTCCAAATAATCATACAAAATTAAACTATAATTAAGAAGCCCTTAATTGATTTATATTTTAGTGGTGTTATATTGGAAGTAAAAATAAAAACGGAGGTATGAATTGTTATCCTTTATAAAAATATTTAACTTAACAATTTTTCTTATATTTACAGGCTTTTATTCTTATCAAATTTTTTATATATTTGTTACACTATTTAAGAAAAGCAAAGATTTTCAGGCTAAAAAGTATCACAAATATGCAGTAGTTATAGCAGCAAGAAATGAAAGTGCCGTAATAGCTCAATTAATAAATTCTATTAAAAAACAAAATTATCCTCAAGAATTAGTAGATATATATGTTGTAGCCGATAATTGTACTGACAATACGGCAGAAGTTGCGAGAAAAGCAGGTGCAAGAGTATTTGAAAGGTTTAACAGACAGCTAATAGGGAAGGGGTATGCTCTTGACTTCGCATTTAAAAATATATTAAAAAGCAATGAAAGTTATGAAGGTTATTTTATTTTTGATGCAGATAATTTATTAGATGAAAATTATATCCGAGAAATGAACAAAGTTTTTGATAATGGATATAAAATCATTACCAGCTATCGAAATTCTAAAAATTATGATACAAATTGGATTTCCGCCGGTTATTCCCTATGGTTTTTAAGAGAAGCAAAGTATCTTAATCATTCAAGAATGATTTTAAATACAGGATGTGCAGTTTCAGGAACAGGATTTATGATAAGTCACGATATAGTACGAAAAAATAAGGGCTGGAAACATTTCTTACTTACTGAAGATATTGAATTTACAATAGACAGTGCGCTAGAAGGTGAAAAAATCGGATATTGTGGAAAGGCCGTTCTATACGATGAACAGCCATATTTGTTTGAACAATCATGGAACCAAAGACTTAGATGGGCAAAAGGATTTTACCAAGTATTTGGCAAGTACGGCAAAAGTCTTATTAAAAGTATATTTACAAAAAGAAGTTTTTATTGCTATGATATGTTTGTAACTATAATGCCTGCCTTATTTTTATCCTTAGCAAGTGCAGCAGTAAATATAAGCTTCTTAATAGCAGGTTTTATCAGCATAGATATTTATCCCGAACTGATGAAACAAACAACTCTTGCTATATCTATGTCTGTAATTAATTCATACATGGTATTATTTGTAATAGGGCTTATTACAACTATTTCCGAATGGAAAAATATTAATTCTACACCTTTGAAAAAATTTAAGTATATGTTTTCATTTCCCATATTTATTTTTACATATGCACCTATTTCTATAGTAGCATTGTTTAAGTTTAAAGAAATCGAATGGAAACCAATTACCCACAGCATAGTTAAAACCATAGATGAATTACAACAATAAGACTGCGGGATACCTACCCCATTTTTCCAACCGTAGACAGAGAAAAATGGCTGGTAGGTCAAACGCATTGAGTTCCAGCTTAATTAAATTTCCAAAACCTCCTTCCCGACCTTTCCTTTGTTAACTCTTCATTTATTCTATTATTTTCTTCTTTTAACTTTTCACTTAAGGCCTTTATCGATGTTTTTTCATTTTCGGCTTCTTTTAATCGTTGTTCAATACTTTCTCTCTTTATAATTTCTTCTTCATATAGTTTTTCAATATTTTCTCTTTTTGATATCTCATCTGTATATAATTTTTTAACTTCTTCCAATTCCTTTTGTAGTTTATTCTGTACTTCTATAAAAATATTGTAATTATCTTCAGCTTTTTTTTTGTAATGAAGCATCTTAGAAATTTGATCTTCATTCTCGACTTGAGCTCTTTTATTAGTTTTTAGTTCTGTGTTTAAATCTATAATGGTTTGTTCCAGTGATTTATTTATTGATTTCAAATTTTCTAATTCAATTTTAATTTCATCTGTTTCACTATCTTTTTTTAAGAAAATTTTATGATTTATAGACTCCTCTTTTTCTTCTGTTTCAATTGTATTTAATTTCTTTACAACCTCCGGATTTCTTTGTCCTGGTATTAAAAATTTAAATTCTATTTCATCAATAACATATATTTCTCTATTTTTAATTCTATATCCATTAAACTCTACCCAGTTATATTTTTGTATATGTTTACCTTCTAGGACACAATCCGGGTTACTCCACTCTAAACCGTTAAAATAAGAAGAATGAACTTTATTTTCCTCAAGCCAAATAATTAATAATTTATTATTTTCAAATACTAAAACAGGTTCACTTACAAGGTTTATACTTTCATGCACCTTGTAACTAACTCCGTTTTTTCTAAAAAGGACATGTTCTAAATGATATGCTGAATTATCTTTATACTTATTTAATATATGTAGGTTGTTTTTTTCCTTTAACATTTTAATTTCTAAATCGTCTCCTGTTACCCCATAGAGTCTTATAGAATCCGTCCATTGATTATCTTTATATGTACAGTGGTTTATAGAAATTTCGTTTCCTTCATCGGATAAAAACAATAGTTCTGCATTCTTATCTTCATCTAAATATACTACATAATGTTCTTTTAATAAGGGGACTAAAATTAAATCCTGTATTTTATCTACCGTCGTTTTTTTACCCCATTTACAATACATTAAAATACCATGATCATTGCTCATTTTATCTACCAGCAAATAAAATATACTTACTTGTCTATCTATCAAAAGTATATTTATATTCTCTATGCTGACTTTTTCACTGTTTAAATCTAAAATAATTTTACCCATCCACTGTTCATTTATAAATGTACAATACCTTAGTTGTGATTTCCTATTGCTGTAAACAATATGTATACTATCTTGGTCTACATATACATAGTATGAAGTTACATCTTTATCAATAAGTTTTTCCTCTGTCCATTTTCCGTCTTCATTCATAATAGAATATTTTAATTCTTTGACACTATTAACGGAAAACTTCCATATATTATTTGTATAATCAATATAAAGCCAAGGTTTTAACACATCCATAATTACTCACTCCTTTATACATCTATATTTTTAAAAATTGCTATTATTCGCAATAATCCATACAAAAAATTTATTAATCAATTTATATATTGTCACTTCTTGAAGTTATTTTCATATGATAAATCAAACAATTAAAATAAAACTCAGTATTATATCTCTTAAAGGAGGAGAAGTTATGTCTATAAACTTTAACAAATTCGAACCCCGACCCGGGCTTGTTAATAAACAAGGTCGGTTACCGGATCCTTACGAATTGGTATGTATCGAAGTTCCTAAGATATTTGATCAGTGTTTAATTAAAAGATGCTTAGTATATGGTAGCGGACCTGATACAATTACGACAGATAGAGAATTAAGAAGCGATCCCTTGTTCGATCCAAGGAGCTACATTCGCAGCAGGGACTTTAATATAAGACTTAATTCAGTTGATAAATTTCCACTAAGAACCAATCATAACTATAAAAAATTAGTAATTGATTATACTATTTCTTTTTATGCCGATTATATCGATTGCGATGGTTTAAACAGAAGTGAATTTTATGAAATTAACAGAACAGATACTATTTATAAATTCTATTGCCCTGATTCTATAGCTCAAATATCCGCTTATGGAGCAAATACACCGGCACAGGATTTAGATTCAAGTATAATAAAACTTGAAATGGTGGCAGAAGCATTAGATGGAGAATTAGTAAATTGTGAAGGAGAATGGTATTTAGATATTACTTTAGGGTATTTCTTAATAGTGAAATGTGAACTTCACGTACAACTTCTTGTTCCGGCTTACGGATATTGCCCGGTACCTAGCGAAGCATGCTGTGAAGAAGATGAACCTGAGGAAGATGTATGCGAAAGATTCTGGAATTCTCCACCTCCTCAATTCTACCCAGAGCAAAATTTACAACCTTTATTTACAGAAAGAGATACTTCAAGAAATTCAAGGGAACAAAGGGAATATGACTCAGATGTAGGCTTCGATGATAGTTATGATGATTATTAATTAGTTTAATATAGGTATAAAAACACACAAAAGATAAAAAAATCGATAAACAAGCTATCACCATATGTATATATAGTGCATAACATATAACAGATACAGAAAAAACAAATTGATACTTAGATTATCTTATGATAATTTAAAATTAAATATGGAGGCTTCATTTTATGAATTCAAATTCAAGATATATAGAAGATAATTGTAAAAGAGACAGAAGAGATGATGACAACAGGAGAAGACCCCAGGCAGCAGCAACTTTAAAATGTAGTGCGCCGGGTGCGGTTACTATACCAGCTCTTGATGCTCCCGGTTCAACATTTACTCCTGCTTCACTGACAGTTAGGACTTCAGGTTTCTGCAATCCTTGCACAAAATTAGAGTTTACAAGTAATATTACCCTTCCCGCTTTATTTGCAGGAACTGTAAGTTTTCAGATTTTTAAACAATGCAGAAATCAAACGACACCGGTACCTGTAGGACCTGCATTTATTTTCTCAAGAACTGTAGCAGTTGACCTTGGAGAATCTAATACTTTTTCATTCTTTGTTTGTGATTGCGACGACGACTGCTTTGATGATAGTGATTGCTGCACATATTCGGTAGTAATAACTAACCAGTCTCTTCTTACTTTAGGTTTAACTATTACAAATGCAACCCTTAGTGCACTTACAGCAAATCAAAATAACAGATGTTGTTAAGCAGCAATAAAAAATTATATAAATAATATATAACAAACACCACTCAAAACGAGTGGTGTGTTTATATTACAATTCGAGTACTTTGTTTCTCAATAATTCCCTCCAACAAATTACTTTTACCCTACCTATATTCTCTTTCCACATAAGAGCTGGTAGAAGCTCGCAACAAACTTGAATAACTTACTTTAAAGCTTACTATACTTCCTACTTGGTATTCCTTGTCTGACTTAGTTAAGTCTAATATTAAGTGGTCAGAGCTAGCTCCTAATATATCGATTTTTGAATCTATAGGATGGAGGTTATCAGAATCTACATCCTGTCTGCCTACTGCTATTATGGCTCTTTTTATTATTCCTCTGTCTTCATAAACAGGTTTGTTTCCAAAGGCATCTACCCCTGTTTCTCCTATGGGAACCGATTGTTTTTCCTTAAGCTCTATGATTTCTGCTTCCAAGGTAAAGGCATCGTCATAAAAACCTTCAAGCATTTCACCGTAAGCAGTTTCACCACCTAAAAGAAAAGCTTCTCCTATTCTTAAATTGTTAATTCTTTCAGGAAGTTCTTTCTCTCCGATTAAATAAATGGAACTTGAGTTTCCCCCTGAAATCATCTCCAGTTTAATATTGTATTTTTTTTCAATTTTTTCTGCAATTTCAACCAGTACTGAAAGATTATCTCTTTTAGGTATAACTGCTCCGTAACATGTCAAATTAACTCCCAACCCGAAAAGTTCAATATTAGTCAATTTAAGAATCTCTTCAACTGTGGAATATATTTCTTCTTCATCTTTAAAGAATATTCCTTCTCGCAAATCTCCTAAATCTATCATTAAGAGAACTTTATGTTTTTTATTTTGTTTAGCAGCAGCTTCATTCAAATTTCTAATAGTTACAATCTCTGAATTAAGAGAAATTTCAGAATGCTTCACTACCTCATCTACTTCAGAGTTCATAGGTAATCTTAACAGTACCCTTTCTTTTTTACTTCCTTGGTATTTTTTTAAGTTTTGAATTCGTGAATCTGCAAGATAATCAATATTTGAATTTTCAAGAACTTTATAAATTTCCAAGTCAGCAGAATATCCTTTTGTAACTATCATAATCGAACAACCGGAGCCCTTTACCATATCTGTAATTTTGTTAAGATTATTTTTTATTTTATTTAAATCTATTATTAATTTAGGATACATATATTCTCTCCTATATTCTTAAACTTTTTTTCATAAGTCTTAAAGCATCTTCATAGTAGCTTTTAGATAAAACTCCTAAGGAAGATAAAATATAATCTTCGTCTATAAGTACCTTTGCAACTTCCGTAGGATATAATTCTTCTTCCTTGCCATGAGTTTTGACCAGTTCTAAAACTTCTTTTCTCTTAGGCAACCTAGTCAAAGCCCCACCTGTTCCTATTATATACTTAATTGCAGTTAAATCTTTACCTTCTGCAAGGGTCTTTTTCCCAGAGGCAGTATAGAAATACCTTAAGTGACCTGCATGTCTCTCTAAAGAAGTAAGAACAGCTTCCTTGGCTAACCTTTCAACAAACTGTTTTTCTCTGTCAGTTTTTGGAATAGGATTATAATTCTCCAAAAGTTCTTCTAGGTCCGGGAATTCTTTTTTTAAATTGTCTATTCCTATTTTTTCAACAACATGGTCTAGGTTGACAAATACACCAAGATCTCCTTCCACTGTCCGCTTGGCCTCAGGTTCCGGGCTTATTAAAATAGAATTAATTTCGCTGGAGCCTTCCGTTACAGAATGAAGATCCGTAGTTGCTCCTCCTACGTCAAATATGATTAAATCTCCGATTTCTTCTTTTAAAACCTTAGCTGCTTCCATTACAGCTCCAGGTGTTGGAATTATTGGTCCTTTTATAAGATCCCTTACTTTGGCCATGCCGGGGGCATGTATAATATGTTCTTCAAAAGCATCCTGAATTACTTTTCTCGTAGGCTCTACTACTAGGGTGTCAATTTTTGGATATACGTTTTCTACAATATAGAGCTGATTGTTAGCCTCTTCACACATTAGACGAACTTCTTCCTGATTTTCTATATTTCCTGCATAAATTATGGGAATATTTAAAGCCATGGATAAAATCATTTCCATATTATAAAGGGCAGTATCTCTTTCTCCGTAATCAACTCCTCCTGCCACAAGTATAATATTTGGATTTACTTCTTTAATTTTTTTAAGATCGGTCCTTCTCAGTCGACCTGCTGTAATCATTTTTATAATTCCACCGGCACCTAAGGCAGCTTCTTTTGCTGCTCTGACGGTCATATCGTAAACCAAGCCGTGGACAGTCATCTTCAAGCCGCCTGCAGCACTACTGGTAGCTAACATATCATCCCATGTCAATGTATCCGCTTGTAGATTTTCTTTTAAACTTTCTATGGCACCTTTAAGTCCAATAGTTACATCACCTTCTAAGACGGTTGTAGGTGCCTGACCCTGCCCTATAAAGGCAGGGTTTTCAGTAGCTATTCCATTGAATGCATTAACTACTGTAGTGGTAGAGCCAATTTCAGCTACCAATACATTTACTTTCATTATGCTTTCATTTCCCTTCTTCTCTCTACTAAGAAACTTGCTACGTCTATACCGTGAGTTCCTCTTCCAAAACCTGCATCAAGTCCTGCTTCAACTGCTATTTCATTAGTTACTTGAGTTCCCCCGCATATTATCATAACTTTGTCACGAATTCCTTTTTCTATGGCCAAATCATGTACTTTTTTCATATTTTTAATATGAACGTCGTCGTGAGTAATAATTGTACTTAACAATATAGCGTCTGCATTAGTTTCGATTGCAGCATCCACCAATTTTTCAACTGGACAGGAAGTTCCAAGATATTCATACTTAATACCAAATCCTTCGATTCCACCATGTTTTATATCTAATGTTTCCTTAAGGCCTACTGAATGCTCGTCTTCCCCAACAGTTGCAGCTACAACGAACATTGGATTTTCTTGAATTTCTTCCCTAATCTCTGCCTCTGATAATACCTCAGGTTTTTCAGGTATAACTAATTCATTTATATCAATATCAAAAGTCACTGTTCCTTTTACTTCACAATATGTTCCTTCCGATGGATGCATTACTTGTTTGTGAACTACTGTTACATCTTCAAAACCCATTTTCTCTCCGATCTTAATTGCAGCAAATTCAGCAGTTCTTTCGTCTAAGGGAAGGAATATAGACATAAGTATAGTACCGTCTGCCCTCCATTCAACTTCCGGTTTTACTAAGTTAGTATCGTAATATTTTTCAACTTCCTTAAGTCTTACATTAACATTATCATGTTCATCTAACTCATCTATATATTGAATCTTTGAACGATCTTCAAATGTATCTCCACCGATAGCGTCACTTGCTTTTTCAAACTCTTCAGGAATATTGTTATAACCAAAGTGAACAGAAACGGGAGCAAAATAATCTTCATCCCTTTCATATACGTAACCGTATCCGATTCCACCGTGGATTTGACGGGCAATACCGTCTCCGTTTCTTTCAGGATACTCACCGCTATCCACGAAGAATCCCTCTTCCACAGCCTTAAAGTATCCACCTACTTCGATCATTTCTTCCATGAAAAGTATTGCTCTTTCTTTAAGTTCACGAACCTTTTCGCCTAAAGGCCCTTCCCTATCAAGCTTAACCATTTCTCTGAATCCATCCATACCAGTAAGAGCCTGCTTGGCAGTCATAGTTCCCGCAACATTATTGTAGTGCCATGGTACGTTTCTTCCTTCATCAGGAGTGATAGTTGATTGAATATCAGCACTTGTAAGTCTTGAAATTACCATGTTTAAAGTATGAGTTACAGCTGCTTCACGAGTGTCTGATTCCATATATTTTGTATTTTGCTGTGCTCGCATTTTGTAATCTCTGAAGAAATCACGAAGAGCTACTGCATAGGGTAAATCCAATCTCATACAAGGTGCAGGAGGTGCAGTAGGCGGAACTGTTGACAATGCTATATTTTCAGGTTTAATACCTACCTTTACCGAAAAGGCCGTATTAATAGCATGTTGTACCATTAATTCAGGCATAACTTTCCAAGCTTTCATAGCTGTTGCATTAGCATTATGGGCTCCATCTATCTGAAGAATTTCTGCCCAAGCCATAATCTTTTTAGCTTCACAGGCATCAACAAAAGATCTTACCATGTTAACATTTCTGTATAATACATTGTACTGGGGATCCTGATGGGCTCCGTTAACTCCTTCTTCAGCAAACATAACTGCTATATCAGGACCTGCAACACCTGAAATATATGAATGGAAGTTAATTGGACGTCCAACTTCATCCTCGATCAAATCGCAGGCCTTCCTGCTGGCTCTTACTTGTTTTCTTGTAACCATAATACCGCCGATACCTTGGTTAGTACCTTCTAAAAGCGAATCTATATGAGACTGTCCGGCAGTCCTTATAACCATTATATGGTCTGCTCCATGCCATGCAGCCATACGCATTCTTCTAATATCATCTTCAAATCTACCAGAGGCAATTTCAGTAGTAATTACACAGTCTGGCTGGGGATCAATATATCCAAATCCTCGACTTCCCGGTAGAGGAACTGAATTTTTTAAACCCTCTGATGATTCAAGATATTCGAAGTCACCGATAGTTCTTTTTTCATTTCGTCCGTCTCTCCAGTGCCATCCTCGGCGCCTGGGCTCATATTTATCTAAATCTTTTAATAGTTCTTTAATATCTAATTTTTTATTAGGTTCAAGCTTCATTCTTTTCCCTCCTAAAATAATGTATCTACAGTATCCCAGTGTTTACCTTCTGCAAGCATTAATCCCGCTTCCCGTACTGAACATCCTAATTTTTTAGACAACCTCCATACAACATTTCCGGCACCTTTACCCATTAAACCTTTGTTCATTACACCTTCAACTATGGGTTTAACTTCAATACTTGAGAATCCCATTCTCAATAATACGCTTCGTTCAATAGCTGGTGTTGTATTTTTTCTTCCTAATTCCAACAAAGGATCTACTATTTCATTAGCTAATTCCCAAAATCTGTCGTACAATTCTTCATCTGTTAAGTTGGCTAAATGAGCTCTTCTTTGTTCATAATCGTCGGCTCTTTTCATAATATCCTCCTAATTTTTAATTTCTTGTCATTCTAACCCAATCAATCTCCTATCTTAAAGGATGGGCCCCTTGGGCTAGGCCCTCAGGATGGTATTTTTTAATTATCTAAAGACTCAATTGTGTTTTTCACAAATTCTATATCCGAATTTGTTTCCTTAGCAAGGAATTCTATATCTTCTTCAGTAGGAATTACCTTGTAATTGTTTAAGGCATTTTTAATCAATGATTTTCTCATACCTACTACATCGGCATCATTTACTTTTATTAATGAGGGATGTGATGGTAAAATTATATTCTGTCCAGCTACTTCGTCTTTGGGATCTCCGAATTTAATTTCAATTCCGTTTTCTCTGGCAAATGATAGCTGAGGCTGTATATGCTTACCGGCTCCCGTATATTCCGTTTCCTGAACTACTATCATTTGATCTTGGTCCATTTCCTGTGCTAATGCAAAAGCTGCCGTTAGAGCAGTATTTCCGGCAGGACCCTTTTCCAGTCCTTCCAAAGTTGCCAAGACTTCCGTCATATAGAAAACTTCCCCTTGATGAACAGTTAAATATCTTTCGATATATCTTAAAGGTCTTGCTGCTGAACGGGGAACATCGGAACGATCTGGCCATGTTGCAAAAGGCATACCGAAGCCCGTATGTCCGGTAGTAAAAGATTTTTTATTAAATTGCTTATCTGAAGCCATATGAAGTCCTGTTAAATCAACACTGGCTGCAACTATTTTTGATTGGGCTCCAGCTTTTTTAAGGCCTCTGGCAGTTCCCGTAAGATTTCCTCCTCCTGCATTAGTTGCTAATACTACGTCAGGATCTCTTCCATATTTTTCTCTAAACTGCATTGCTATTTCATATCCTAATGTTTCAATACCGGCAATTGCAAAGGGTGTATATAGGGAAGCGTTAAAATATCCTGTTTCCTCTAATATTGTAAGGAAGGTATAAAAGAGTTCAGGTCCAACAGAAAGTTGAATAACTTCTGCTCCTAAAGCTTCGCATTTTCTTGCCTTTTCTATAATTTCAGGCTGTCCTACTCCCTTAGAGTCATAACATTCCTGAACGACTATGCACTTAAGACCGTGCATAGCAGCCTGAGATGCTACTGCGGCACCGTAGTTACCACTTGTTGCCGTAACTACTCCTTTATATCCTAATTTCTTAGCTTGATATACTGCAGTAGATGCCCTTCTTGCTTTAAAACTGCCTGATGCATTTGCTGCTTCGTCTTTTATGAATATTCTTGCACCCTTTCCTTTAGGAGCAAGCTTTCTTGCTAAAGCAGTAATATTTTTAAGTTCTATAACAGGAGTATTCCCTACTCCATGTTCCGATTGAATTTTCTGTATTTCTTCAATAGTAAATCCTGCTTCTTTCATCATTCTTTCATAGTCGAATGCAATGGAACCACTTTCAAATACTGAAAAATCAAGACCTGCTGCTTTTTTCATAATCTCCGGTCTTCTTGCCATAACTGCAGCATAAGTCATATCTTTACTCATTGTCAGCACCTCCAAATAAAATTTCTTTTACTTGTTCACTGATTTGTAGCAGTTCAGGTACGAATTTACCGAAATCATGCTTATAGTAAGGATTTACTTCTAATAATGTACCTTTTTCTATACGTTTAGTTCTTGTTAGAATCGTTACTTCATCCCCAATATTTGCATCTTCCTGCAAAAATCCCTTTACCCACAATTCCAAAGGAACTTCTTTCGTATCGTCGGGAACTTGGGGAGCTCTCTCTGACGGTTCTAATACTTTTCTATGGATTAAAACCCATTGTCCTTTTTTTGCCATGTTCTGCACTTCCTTTTCTTTGTAAACTTATTTATTATTATCTCATTGTTGCGCTTGCGCAGTCTCATTGAACTATTTTACATTCCGGGTCAATCATCTTTCTCATATCTCCCATTATTGCTCTTGGTACGGGAATTGTAATCATAGTATGTAAGCCGGGTTTTGCGTTGATAATTTGCGGTATTGTATTTACACACATTGCTATTGTACCTATTCCTCCGGGTACTTCTGGAGAATTAACCATATTAACGTTTGGAGTACCTTTAATTATTACATAGTCACCTGTCTGAACTCCTACTTGTTCTGGTTCGATTTGTTGAGGATGATCCATTTCAATTTTTACTTCTCCATCTACATAACCGAATCCCTTCATAGCAACACCAGCTACGTCTCCAGCTTTCGCCCCACCGTAAGGAGCTTTTCTATCAACGTCCGTTACTATAGGCTCCATTGATTGAGTAACCTTTTCAGTTTCCCATCCTATTGCATCTGCAATCATGTGTATTGATTCGTGGAATCCAACGTGACCTGCCATAGTTCCTTCTTCAACCCTTTTGTTAAAGTCATCAACAGAAAGCCCAATTCCCTGTTCTTCCATAACTGTAGGACCAAAAGGAGACAAACTGTTAATTCTTCTTGACAAAATACTTTCTACATCTTCACAACAACCAGTCATTACAATAACTAGCAAATCCATTATTAATCCTGGGTTAATACCGGTACCGATTATAGATACACCGTTTTCCCTGGCTATTTCATCAAGTTGTTTTGCTAATTCCGGTTCTTGAGCCTGAGGATATGCCATTTGCTCTGCACTAGTTATTACATTGATTTTTTTCTCTAAGGCAAACTTATATTTATCAAATCCTTTTCTAGTAAATGAATCTGTTAAACATAGACATACGTCTGCGCATTTTTCTGTAATAACTTCTTCAGGAGTTCCAATTATTACATCTTGTCTGTCGCCACGTTCTACACCAATTACATCATACATACTCTTACCTAATTTATCTCCTATATCGATTGCACCAACTATGTCAACACCTTTTTTCTTCAAAAGCATTTTTGCTATTCCGGAACCCATGGCCCCGATTCCCCAAATAATAACTTTTACATTTTGCATTTATTATCCTCCTAAATGTTTTTTTACTCACTCAATTTATAATTTTGCAATATTCATGCCAAGCTTATTTTAAAAAATCGACTCTAAGGCCTAAGTTTCAACCATTAGCATATTTTAACTCATAAACAATATCTTATGCATTTCTTGAATACTAATATATACAGTTTTTTTGCTTTGTTTTTAAAAATAAGAGCAAATATATTTGCTGTTGGTGCAAATAGCTTTGCTCTTATATAGGAATATTATATTTCTTAATTTTATGTTGCAAAGTTTGACGTTTAACTTTCAAGGATTTTGCTGCCCGAGTAATATTGTTATTATTTTCATCTAAGGCTTTTTCAATTATACTTTTCTCTAAGCCTTTTAAATATTCATCCATTCCTCTATCTTCAATTTTACTATAATCATTAATCTGAAAATCCATAGCTTGTGGTATTGTAAAGTGGCGACTATCTAATATATTATCATTATCATCAGCCATGCTAATGGATGACATAATAATATTTTCAAGTTCTCTTACATTGCCTGGGTAATGGTATGTTAAAAGTTGCTCCCTAACTTCATTAGAAAGACCAATTATTTCCTTATTAAACTCCTTGTTATACTTTTCTATAAACATTTTAGCCAACAACAATATATCGGCTCTTCTTTCCCTTAAAGATGGAACATTTATTTGTATTACATTAAGTCTATAGTACAAATCCTTACGTAATTTTTTATCTTTTAAAATTTTTTTCGGTTCTTCATTGCTAGTAGTTATAATCCTTACATCTACAGGAATATCCTTCATTCCTCCCACTCGCCTTATATAATTCTCCTGAAGTACTCTTAAAAGTTTTGGCTGTAGTTCATAAGGCATGGAATTTATTTCATCAAGCAAAAGAGTCCCTCCATTTGCCTGTTCAAATAAACCTGCACGATCTATAGCTCCGGTAAATCCTCCCCTTGATGTTCCAAATAGTATACCTTCCAACAGTGACTCCGGCAAAGCGGCACAATTTTGAGCTATAAATGGTTTATCCCTTCTTGAACTTGCATAATGTATACTTTGAGCTATTAATTCTTTACCAGTACCTGTTTCTCCGAAAATAAATACTGATGCATCGTTTTTTGATGACTTTTTTGCTCTTTCAATAACTTCAACAAAATTTTCGCTCTTCCCTATTATATTATCAAAATTATATTTTTTTATTTTCTTTGTTTTGGTTACTTCAGGTTTTTCGATTTCATCCTGTAATTCAAGAATTGTATCAGACATTTCTTTTATGTTTGTTATGTTTTTTGCGATCTCTGCTACTGCAATTACATTACCATCTACTATTACTGGAATTGTAGTATTTATAGTTGAAATTTCTTTTCCGTCCTTATTAAGATATGTTTGTTTTAAATCGATGGTACTTTTTTTATGCTTCAAAGCTTTGAGAAGGGTACTGTTTTCAATGTTTAATTCTTTGAATACTTCAGAAAAAGGTTTTTTTAAAACATCTTTAGAATCCATTTTTTCTAATTTAGACATAGCATCATTATATATAATAGTATTGCCATCCTTATCTAATACATGAATTCCTTCGTCTATGTACTGCAAAATATTTTGCAGCAAAACCATGTATTCTTTTACTCTCATAAGATCCTCCGGGTAGGATTATTTATTTAATTATATCATACAATTACAGTTTTTTCAATGTCCCCCTACTCTGTTTTAAATATCCTTCCTCAATTATAAATTAATAATTATTAAACACCCCTTCTTGCTCCATAATAATAGTTTAAAGAGTATATTAACATCCCTTTGTTGCTTTTTGTTATAGTATTTAGTAAAGTAGTAACAAGAATAAGAGATGAACTATACTAAAAGGAGATCAAATGAAAAAAATAGAAAGTTTTCAAGTAAATCATTTAAAATTAAAACGTGGAATTTACCTTTCAAGAAAGGACAAAGTAGGAGAAAGTACCCTTACAACTTTTGACATAAGAATGAAAGAACCTAACAATGAGCCTGTTATAAATACAGGAGAGCTTCATGCTATGGAGCATTTAGGAGCAACCTTCCTGAGAAATCACGAAAAATACGATAACATAACTATCTACTTCGGTCCCATGGGCTGTAGAACAGGATTTTACGTAATTTTTGCCGGTGATTTATTATCAGAAGATGTTGTTGAAATTATTAAAGAAATGTTTCATTTCATTATGACTTTTGAAGGAGAAGTTCCGGGAGCAGATGCTATATCTTGCGGTAACTACCAAGATATGAATTTAAATATGGCAAAGTATGAAGCTTCTAAGTTTTATAAGGAAGTGCTATGTAACTTAAAAGAAGAAAATTTGAATTACCCTGCATAGAATAGTTTTGTAATTAATAATGAGATTCTTCGGGTGAAGCCTTCAGAATGACATATACAGGGGCATTCGTCATTCTGAGCTTTAGCGAAGAATCTCATTTTTTATTTCTAGCAATAATTAGGGCTTCACGCAGTGGTTAGTGCTTCTGTCCATTCTTTTTTCTTTCTATTTCAGTTAAATATCTTTTTCTTAATCTTATAGAATCTGGTGTAATCTCTACTAATTCATCATCGTTTATAAATTCAAGTGCTGCTTCCAATGTCATTATTTTAGGTGGAGACAACCTTATTGCCTCGTCTGCAGCAGAAGACCTTACATTAGATTGTTTTTTTCCTTTACAAGGATTTACAACCATATCTTCTCCACGAGAACACATTCCTATTATCATACCTTCATATACTTTATCCCCAGGTCCGATAAATAATGTTCCCCTACTTTCTAAATTATTAAGTGAATAGGCAATTGCTTCTCCTTCCTGGCTGGATATTAGAACACCGTTGATTCTCTGAGCTATCTCACCTTTATATTTATCATAGTGGTCAAAACTTCTTATAATAGTTCCCTCACCTTTAGAATCATTTATTAATTCAGTCCGATAACCTAAAAGACCTCTTGTTGGAACTAAGTATTCAATTTTTACGTAGTTTCCATCTGGTAACATGGACACCATCATGCCCTTTCTTAAATTCAACTTTGATATTACGGAGCCAGAATATATTTCCGGAACATTTACTATTACCCTTTCAATAGGCTCCATTAGAACTCCATCTATTTCTTTAAGTATTACCTCAGGTCTTGATACTGAAACTTCATATCCTTCCCTTCTCATATTTTCAAGTAGGACAGACAAGTGAAGTTCCCCTCTTCCTGATACTTTGTATCCGTCTAAGGCACCTTCCAAAGGCTCTACCTTCAATCCTACATTTACCTCTAATTCTCTTTCAAGTCTGGCCTTTAGATGCCTGGTAGTTACATATTTACCAGACAATCCTGCAAAAGGTGATGTATTAATTAGAAAATTCATAGACATAGTAGGCTCTTCTATCTTTATTGATTCCATAGGAATTACTTTGTTTTCTTCACAAATTGTATCTCCGATTGAAATATTAGCTATTCCCGAAATAACGACTATATCTCCGCTAAATGCTTCTTTTACCTGTGCACGTTTTAATCCTTTATATACATGGACATTGGATATTTTTTGTTTTTCAACACTTCCGTCATTCTTTGCTACAGATACTGTTTGTCCTTCTCTTATTGTCCCTGCAGTTATTCTACCGATTCCCAATCTTCCTATATAGTCATCGTATGCCAAGGATGATACCTGGAACTGTAAATCTTCTTTATCTCTATCAGGATAGGGGCTTACGTGATTAATTATAGTGTCAAACAAAGGTGTTATATTGTTACTTTCCTCTTCTAATTCATATTGAACTATTCCCTCCTTGGCAATGCCATACAATATAGGAAAATTCAATTGCTCCTCATTGGCATCTAACTCGACAAATAGATCAAAAACCATATCTACTACTTCTTCGGCTCTATGGTTTTTCTTATCTATTTTATTTATTAATAAAATCGGTCTTAATCCTATTTCAAGGGATTTCTGTAATACAAATCGGGTTTGAGGCATAGGTCCCTCAATAGAATCTACCAGCAATATAACCGTGTCTACAGTCTTCATAATTCTTTCCACTTCAGACGAAAAATCCGCGTGCCCTGGTGTATCTACTATATTAATTTTAATATCATTATGCATTACAGAACAATTTTTGGAGTAAATTGTAATTCCCCTCTCACGTTCAATGTCATCTGAGTCCATTACTTGTTCTGTAACTTCCTGATTTTCTCTAAAAATTCCACTTTGTTGCAGGAAGGCATCTACTAATGTGGATTTTCCTGCATCAACATGGGCGATTACTGCTATATTTATAATTTTGTTCTTCATTACCTTCTATACGGGGACATTCCTCTAATGGATTGCTTAGAAACTTTGCCTACATTAGAGCTGTGTCCCCCCTCCTTATCTTTTCCACAGCTTAGTGTATTCTTTTTCTCGACATTTTGCAAGTTTTATTTTAGGTCTTCTTCAAGTTTCCCCTTCCAACACAGGGATATTACTCTAACAGAAAAAGGAACGCTTTACGTCCCTCTGTTTGTAAAAATATATTTCAATTCAGGTGTGTCTCCCTGCCTTTATAAACTATTTTCCCATCAATAATTGTCATTACCGTTTCAAAATCTACATCTAAAAGAGGATTTCCTTTAAAAATTGCTATATCCGCATCTTTGCCTACTTTTAAACTTCCAACTCTATCATCAATTCCTGTTATTTCAGCCGGATATATAGTTATAGTCTTCCAGGCTTCTTCTTCCGAAAGACCTGCCTTAACGGCCAATCCTGCACACATACTAATGTGCTGTATAGGGATAACTTGCGAATCCGTAATTATGGCAGTCTTTATTCCTGCATCTATTAAAATTTTAGGAGTTTCAAAACTTTTGTATCTAAGCTCAACTTTTGATCTTGATCCTAATGTAGGACCTACTAAACATGGCTTACCTGCTGCTTTAAGTTCATCAACTATTAGATGACCTTCCGTACAGTGGTCTAATGTTATATCTAAATCGAATTCTTTCGCAATCCTTAAAGCAGTAAATATATCGTCAGCTCTGTGAGCATGAGCCTTTAAAGGAATTTCTTTTTTCAGTACCGGAATTAAAGAATGAAGTTTTATATCAAAGTCCGGTTTTTGATCAGGGTCTTCTTTTGAGGCTTCTAAATCTTCCATATATTTTTTTGCTTCATAGAGAGTTTCTCTTAACATAGCCGCTACAGCCATTCGTGTAACAGGAGATTTGTTTTGAGCTTCATAAACTCTCTTAGGGTTTTCTCCAAAAGCTATTTTCATTGCTACAGGTTCTTTGATAATCATATTATCAATTCTTTTTCCGTATGTTTTTATTGCAACAAAAGTTCCACCGATAATATTTGCACTTCCAGGACCTGTAACAGCTGTAGTTACTCCTCCTTCAATTGCATCCTGAAAGCCTTCTTCCATAGGATTAATTCCGTCTATTGCCCTTAAATGAGGTGTAATAGGCTCTACAGCTTCATTACCATCAGACCCTTCAAAGCCTATTCCTTCTTCCCACATACCAATATGACAGTGAGCTTCAACGAAACCCGGTGTCACCAACAATCCTTCTGCATCTACAACTTCTGCACCACTTGGTATATCTAAATTTGTTCCTATTGCTTTAATTTTTCCATCTTCAATAATAATTTGACCTTTTTGAATATCTTCTCCATCCATGGTCTTTATATAACCATTTTTTATAACTAGCATACTTCCTCCAAATTTTGTCTATCTTGGGATAAATCCCACTTTCCTTTTAACCTTTCTCAAGGTTTTATGCGCTGCTGCTTCAGCTTTTTGTGCTCCTGCAATATATATTTTTTCTAAATAATCTTTATTTTTTAATAAATAATCTATTTTTTCCTGTATAGGCTCAAGCTCGGCAATAACAACTTCGGCCACATCTTCCTTTAATTTAGCATAACCCTTGCCTTCATAGTCTGTAACTATTTCCTCAGGTTTCTTGTTTGTTATTTTTGAATAAATATTAATTAAATTCTTTATCCCTGGCTGGTCGTCGGTATAATTTACAACACCAATAGAATCAGTTACTGAACGTTTAAACTTTCTTTTTATTTTCTCAGGTTTATCCATTAAAAGAATATATGCATTTTCATTAGAATCGGATTTTGACATTTTACTGTTTGGATCCTGTAAGCTCATAACTTTAGCTACATCCTTGGAAATAAAAGGCTCAGGAACAGTAAAAGTTTCACTAAAACGATTATTAAATCTTTGGGCAATATCTCTTGTAATTTCTAAATGTTGTCTTTGATCTTCACCTACAGGAACTAAATCAGCTTGATATAAAAGTATATCAGCAGCCATTAAAACAGGGTATGTAAAAAGACCTGCCGTTATGGCATTTGAATCCTGCTTCCTTGATTTATCTTTAAATTGTGTCATTCTGCTAAGTTCACCATAGTAGGAAAAACAGTTCAATATCCACGAAAGTTCAGCATGGGCAGGAACATGAGACTGTATAAATAAGGTTACCTGTTCCGGATCTAAGCCGGCAGCTATATAATTTGCAAGTACTTCCAATGTATTTTTTCTTAAATGCTTTGGCTCTTTCGGAACCGTAATTGCATGCATATCAACGACGCAATAATAGCTTTCATATTGACCTTGAAGATTAACCCAGTTTTTCAAGGCTCCTAAATAATTTCCTAATGTTAACGAGCCGGAAGGCTGCATCCCACTGAATATTACCTTCTTTTTTTCCATATTATCCTCCCAGATATAAAAAACGAGTTTCTTAATATCATGAAACCCGTATAATCTACTAATTAAATTATACTACCCTAATAATAATTTGTCAAAATATTATTGTAAGACATGCAGTAATAATCACAACTTACAGACTTTATAAAAGGGTCTTCATTAGACCCTATTATTATTGATATATTTATATATCTTGTCGATCTACCCTTCTCCCCTTAATGTAAAAATTAAACGGTGATTTTCTGTTAAGTTCATTTTCTTCACCGCATACATGTGTTGAGCATTCCTCGCCTGATGTTTCACCGCATCTTACTGATGTAGGACCACTGGTAGCATTAGCATAAATGATATATTTATGGGTAAATTTTTGTTCGGAATAAATTTGTTCAAAAAAGGGTTGCCTTTCCATTTAATAACCAATAGGCTTTATATATAGTATGAAAAACAAATGGCTTGGATACTAAAATATTCGAAATTTTGACAAACATATACAATATTATCCTTCCCCCATACATGCTAGCCCAGTTTAATAGTCACAGCTTTAATAAATACGTAATCAGCAAAAAAATTATCTGCGATATTTCAACTATGCAGCCCTCTATTGAAGAGGGAAGGTTTTTTATTTTTTTATCTAATAAACTAACAACCATACCTATAGCCATGTATGTAAGTGATAATGAAATTACTAACTTATAGTTTAATACTACAATCAAGAAAAAGGAAATTACAAAAGCTGTAACTACATGATGTTTCTCACAATTTTTCAATATTGAAGTTTCACTTATGTTCCTTCTTATAATCTTGCTTAATACTATCAAGGTTGAAAATCCAACCATGGGCATTAGCATTAAAGAAGTAAGGGGAACTATCCTGAAAAGAGAAAAATACATTAAACATATTATAACCGTACCGATAATTGACCATATTTCATCTGTTTCCTTAAAAAGTTTTGAATAGTAAGCAATGGTTTTGTATAAGTCTTTTAAATTCGCCGCCTTTGTTATTATGGAGTAATATAAAAGTACTATAGAACCAATAAAAAGGCTGTCATATAAGAATCTGAAAGCAGCTATTATAAAAGCAAAAAAACCAATGGCAAGTCCAATTATGGGAAGTGCCATTATTCCGTTTTTGAAATCCTCTTCATTTGTTTCTGCATAAATGGTAATATTAACACAGGTGTATTTTTTTAACATTAATACAGTACCTATGACTATACTCCTTAAGTCAAACATACTAATACCCCTCGAATCTTTTTACCATTATAACACAAGTGTTTTCAAGTTACAATTACTGTATAAAAAGTCTCCCTATATTGCCTCATACAAAATTTACAAACTGTTTATCTCAAGTATTTTTGTAACATTTTTCTTACTGAAGAATAGATTAGTTATGAGCTTGTCTCAATCCATTAAAGGGGTGAAATAATGAGAAAGAACGATAATGTAGCTGGCGAAAGAAATAGAAATAGACGTAGACGCAGACGCTGTGACTGTGGCTGTGTTTTTGAATGCTTATTAGACTTATTAGAAGATGCACTTGACGATAACAACCGTCGTTGCAGAAGAAACAATTGGAATAGGAACGATGATGTAGCTGGTATTAGCCGTAGAAGGGTTCGCAATTGTGAAGATGTGTTTGAATGCTTAGAGGATTTACTTGAAGATGAACTAGATGACGATGATCGAAGAAGATAAATATAAAGGGCAGTACCTACACTTTGTGTAGGTCTGCCCTTTATATTTTACACTATATTATAAAATCTCATTAGTATTATGTATGTTTCTTGATAGGTACAGTAGTCATGAGGTTTTATATTTAAGCCGTCTCCCTGTAAAAACCCCTTACTTGAAGCTAAGTAAATATATGGTCTTTCGATTTCTTCAACTTCTGTTATGTCTTGAAAGTCTATTGTAGTATAATCAGTAATATCCATTCCTAATTTACTTCCTATATATATTAAAGCTTTTACAATTTCAAGCCTGGTCATATATCCTTCAGGATTGTTAAAAAATTCGGAATTTAAAATTTCAACAGGATATTCTTGACGTGAGACTTCGTCATTAACAAACACTTTCCCATTAACCGGGTCAATAGCCAGACGCTCTTCAAACTTCATTTGACCAAAATATTTTTTAAAATTCTTTTCTCCAATTTTTTTGTGAAGTAAATTTGTAACTAATTTATAAAAATCCTCTCTTACAATATATGATTCATAAACTCCGGTAAATTCTTCAGGTAATAATGATAATTTTTGCATTTCATTAATTGTGTCCTTAGCCCAATTATCTGGTTGTTGTGGAACTGCATCTATCCAGAGTTTAGTTTCTTGCGATATAGACTCAAAATTCTGCTCTAATACACTAGCCAGCAATTTTATCTTTTTATGTATTATAGCAGTATCCCCTCCCTTTATATTTCGAAGAACTGAGGGATGTGCCTCAGCATACCATATTAAATCAGAAATTTCATCTTCGAAGCTAGTAGCCGAGTGCTTGCTAACAAATATATTGCTATGTTCGCTACTCCAGGTTCCGTATTTATATCCTTTATTTAACTTTTCAAACTCAGTTTTTAATTGTCCAAAATCATATGTTTCAAACAGGTAATTACTTATAAAATATCCAATTTCATGTATTACAGCTTCTCCCGGAACAAAGCAGGTATCAGAGTATAAGCTACTTTCCAATGCTCTTATATATATGTTGGTTGTATCCTCAATTCTGGCATCTGAAAATAAATCTTTAAGATTTTCAGTTTTATCTATTATTACATTGGTTGCAATGCCATTTTTTCTATAATAGTCGGTTATTTCCTTAATTATGTTTTCAGGAAACTTATTTAAATTTCTTTCTAAAACTTGAATACAGTCTAAAAAATCACTGTTTTCGTATTCGGGAATAACGATATTTATCCCGTACATTTTTTCCAAATTGCTTTTTATATCCTCTGTCTTTACAGTATCGCTCGAAGCATAGGCCTGTGTGCCAATCATACAGATACATACAACCAAGCATATTATTTTATTTTTAATCATATTATCTACCTCTCCACAATATATTATATGTTAAAGGCTTTTTTACATTGAAAAGCAATAAAATTATAGCACGGTGTCAATTTTTTTGCAAATCGTTTTTTGAAAACGTTTGGAGGAGAACTTGGTAATTTTTCATAATAATGATATAATAATTATATTATCGCAATTATTATAAATGTTAATTAAAAGGTAAGAGGAGCAAAAATGAAATTAACTATAATATCCGTAGGGAAAATTAAAGAAAAGTTTTTTATAGAAGCAATGAAAGAATATACAAAACGACTTTCCAAATATCGCAAGTTAGTTGAAATAGTAATTCCTAATGAAAGA
>JAAYRW010000112.1 GCA_012518555.1 Tissierellia bacterium | reverse complement strand
TTTTCCTGCTTATAACCTTCAATGATTTCTTGAGCTTGTCTTGCCCTTTCAATTAGACCTGACACATAAATGGAAGCTTCTCTATTCATCTGTTCAGTCATCCTATGTCCTCCTCCTACAATGTATTTATAAAAAATATTAGTATAAAATATTTAAAAAAGATACCCCAAGGCTAAGAAGGAATTATTATAATAAATTAGTTGCTATGTTTCTGTCAAAATCTGATTAGTCTCAAAAATTCGCCAGCTAATTTTATTACATTTTACTGCTTACTTTACTAAAATATCTTTTGCGATTAGATCTACAAGGGGAAATTTTAAAAGATAATCCTAAAATAAGGCTGGTGCTAAAACTCCACTCAAGGTATCTTTTTTATTTAATTATTTTGTCTGAAAAGGTTTTCAGGCCTGTGCTTCTAAATATACTCCTGTTGAAAAACCTTTATCGCATCATTTGTTACACTTCTTATATGATTCCTAATACTTCTTTCAGCTTCATCATGGTCACCCTCGATAACAGCATTTAAAATACTAATATGTTGTTCAAAGGCAACTTCTGCCCTCTGAGGTGCAAGCCTTGAAAGAATCATCAGTCTATGAAGTTGGAGCCTCATATTCTCTAATATTCTAATCATTCTTCGGTTACCTGTTGAATTTATGATAATGGCATGAATTTTTCTGCCATACTTAAATCCCAGTTCTTTTTGAGTTTCATCCTTAAGGTTATCAAGAGACAATAATTTTCCCCTTAATTCTATAAGTTTGCTTTTGTCTGGCATATCACATGCTATACGAGCCGCAATTGCCTCAAGTCCCTCCCTTATTTGGGTAATCCAAATAAGATCTTGAACACTAAGTCCTGGAACCATTGGCCCCTTGTTAGGATAAACCTGGATGAAGCCATCTGCCTCTAGCATTACTATTGCCTCTCTAACAGGAGTCCGACTAATGCCTAATTCCTTGGCCATGCTTCCTTCAACAATATTAGTTCCTGGTGCCAATTCTCCTGATAGAATTTTATCCCTTATGGCCGAATAGGCCACATCCTTCATTTTCTTTCTACTATTTCTTATCATGGAATAACTTTCTCCTTAAATATATTTTTCATCTGGTTGCTGTATGGTAACGTTATTATCTTTGTATTATCATTGTATAATATTCAGACAACTTTGTAAAGGGCAAATTCATTATATTTTTTGATAATTTATTAACAATTGGTGTCTGCATTGATATGTCTACACTACATCAATTAATAGAATTTAAAAAAAATTAAAACAGCACTGGATTGTGCTGTTTAAAATGGATTGTATTTGTTGATAATTGCCAATAGCTTAAATCCTTAGAATACTAAAACAGACTAGCTATAAGGAATTAAAGATGTTGCGTTTTACAATAGCTTAAATTCTTAGAATACTAAAACACTGTTCATGTATATTATTAATGTCTAAATGTTTTACAATAGCTTAAATTCTTAGAATACTAAAACTTGTAATGTTAGATATGTTAACTTGTCTATAGTTTTACAATAGCTTAAATTCTTAGAATACTAAA
>JAAYRW010000111.1 GCA_012518555.1 Tissierellia bacterium | reverse complement strand
AAATTCTTCTTCTTCCATAGCCTTTATAAAGTTTTCCCAATTAAGAATTTGACCTTCAGTTCTTCTAAGGCCTTCAACCATAAAATGTCCCGCTATCCAACCAGCCATAGCAAAGGCATTTCCTGTATAATCTGGTTCACCAAATTCAGTCATTCCATCTACAAAAGCTTGAACTTCTTCTGCATCACTAAGATCAACCCAAGCATTTGAGTATATTGGAAACTTATTTGAAGCATTTACATAGTCTTGAGTAAAGTTTGATATAGTTGTGGCATCAGCATTGGAATAAGTTGTAAATACTGGTTTATCTACTCCCTTATTTATTAGTTCTTTTACTATTGTTGGAAAAGTAGCTTGTATGGAAGCGGCTACTATAATGTCCACATCTTCATTTTTCATCTTTAATACTGCTGAAGATACATCTGTTGCTCCTGGATTTACCTGCTCTTTTATCACTTCAAAATCCCCACTTAATTTTTCTACTTGATTTTCTACCCCAGCTAATAAATCTTTTCCTGCATCGTCATTTGTATATATAATTCCTATTTTTTTAGCATCATGTTCTTCAATAGCTCTTGCAACAATTAATCTTCCTTCAGTTACATATATTGGTTGAACTGGAAAAAGTCCCTGTCCTTTTCCCACAGAACTGGCATCTTCATTATAAAGATCAGATATTCCTGCTGCAAAATACACTGTAGGAATTCCCGTTTCTTTCAACAAGTCTAAAGTAGCTCCAATAGTTGGAGTTCCAAAATGTCCTACAATTGCAAAAACCTTATCATCATTTATTAATTGTTCCGTAAAAGCCTTACCTTTTACTGGATCAAATTCATCATCATAATGCACAAATTCTATTTTTCTACCATCAATTCCCCCTGCATCATTAACTTGTTTAAAATATGCTTGTATACCTGCATTAAATGGAACTCCTACTGTAGCAAAAGATCCAGATGTTGCAGCCACATTTCCTACTTTTATAGTAGTATCAGTAACTCCTTGTGCTACTTCATCTTTACTAGAACACCCTGTAATAGACATCATTAAAATAGTTAAAACCATAATAACTGATAAAAATTTCTTTTTTTTCATAAAATTAATCCCCCTTATTTTTTTATTTTTTACTACCTAAGTAAGCCTCTACAAGTAAAGGATCATTAAGAAGTTCTTCTGATTTGCCTTCCATATTTATTTTACCAACTTCTAGAACATAAGCATAATTAGCAATCTTTAATGTTTGTAATGCATTTTGTTCTACAATTAAGATTGTAGTACCATCTTTTCTAATTTCTTTAATTATTTCAAATATATTCTTTACTATTAAAGGTGCTAGACCTAAAGACGGTTCATCTAGTAACAAAAGTTTTGGACTTCCCATAAGTGCCCTTCCAATAGATAGCATTTGCTGTTCTCCACCAGATAAAGTGGCACTTATTTGACTTTTTCTTTCTTTTAAAATTGGAAAATATCCATAAACTCTATTAAAATTATCTTGTATTTTTTTCTTATCTTTAATACAATAGGCACCTACTTTTAAGTTATCCTCTACAGTAAGATTCCCAAATAGTTGTCTCCCCTCTAAAGATTGTGCAATACCTAATGCTGCTATTTTATTAGCAGGCATTTTAGTAATATCTTGACCAAAAAATTTTATTTCCCCTTCTATAGCATCTAATACTCCAGAAACCTTCCTTAATGTAGTAGTTTTTCCTGCCCCATTTGACCCAAGCAATGCAACTATTTGACCTTCTTCTACAGACATACTTATCCCCTTCAGAGCTTCTATGCTTCCATAATTCACCTTTAAATTCTCTATCTCCAATGCCTTATGCATAGTCTTCCTCCTTTCCTAGGTAAGCTATCTGTACTTTTTGATTGTTTTGTATTTCTTCTGGCGTACCTATAGCTAAAAATTTCCCAAAAGAAATAGCACATACTCTATCACATAAGTCTGTAACAAATTTCATATCATGTTCTACAAGAAGTATTGCACAATTATATTTCTCCCTTATATCTCTTACTTTTTCTATTAATAATAAAGTTTCAGCTTCATTTAATCCAGCTGCAGGTTCATCTAAAATAATTAGTTTAGGATCACACATTAAGGTACGAGCAAGTTCTATCCTTTTTAAAGTTCCATAGGGTTGGCCTCCTACCAGCTGATCCTTAATGTCATAAAGATCCATATACTCTAATACTTCTTTAGCTTTTTTTCTTAAAATTTCTTCCTCTTTTCTTGCTTTAGGAAGTCTTAATACCTGGCTTAATACAGAAGCTTCGAATTCTATATGTGAACCTATAAGTAAGTTGTCAATGACACTTAATTCATTGATTAGCTCAATGTTTTGGAAGGTTCTCACCAAACCCTTAGAAATAATATTATAGGTTTTTTGTCCAACTAAATTTT
>JAAYRW010000010.1 GCA_012518555.1 Tissierellia bacterium | reverse complement strand
TATGCCGCCTCGAAAGGGCTTTGCAGAAAAATGGCATCCCCGGTTATTAGAAGAAATGCCAAATATTAAAACTATATTTCTCATTGGCAGTTATGCTCAAAAGTACTATTTAGGTAAAAAACGCGAGGATATGAAATCCATAGGCAGATCAACCACATTGTCTCATGATATTACAGACATAGAATATGCCAAGGAAATATTGATGGAACTATCTGATGATATAGGTATGACTGCCCGTAAAAAGGGTAAAAAGGGACATACTGTTCAAATAACAATCAAATATTCAAACTTTAAAACTATAACAAGACAAATGTCCATAAATCCAACCTGCAATATTAAAGATATTTATGCTGCCGGGGTAAAGCTTCTTGAAAGCAATTGGACTAAGGAGCCGGTACGTCTTTTAGGCATAAGTTTAAGTGGTTTTCAAAAGGATAGTGAGCAAATATCCTTATTTAATTTGTTGGATACAAATGAAATAAAAAGCCATGACAAAATTGATAATTTAGAAGATACAATTCTAAAAATCCGTAAAAAGTACGGAGCGGAAATTATAAAACCGGGTATATCTTATAAAAAGACAAGTGAACATTAAAGCTCCGTCGAATTAACGGAGCTGACATTCTTCCTTTCAACCTATGAAACATGGTTGACTTTACTCCAAAACATCCACAACATCCAATGCTTCAATTAGTTCCACATCTTCATATCTTTCTTGGAAGCTTCTGAGTGCATATTGGTTGGTAAAAAGCAATACGGGTCTTTCATAATGATCAAACACTAACATACATCTTGAATTTTGATACTTTTTTAAGCTTTCAGGATTATCTGTATTAACCCATCTAGCCACTGAAAATTTTAGGTTTTCCATTCTGATATCAGTATTATATTCATTAACAAGGCGATATTCGAAAACTTCAAATTGTAAGACTCCCACAGCACCTAAAATTACTTCATTATATTCGTTTCTATAAACTTGTATTGCACCTTCCTGGGCAAGTTGCTCAACGCCTTTTTGAAAGTTCTTACCCTTAAGGGAATTTTTGGGGCTTACACGGCTGAATAATTCAGGGGGAAATGTAGGTAAGGGCTCAAAGAAAACTTTCTCTTTCCCGTTTGTAAGAGTATCACCGATTTGAAAATTTCCTGAATCATAAATACCTATAACGTCACCGGCATAAGCTGTATCTACAGTTTCACGTTCATTTGCCATAAGATGTGTTGATTGGCTTAATTTCATTTGTTTTCCCGTCCTTGAAAGGGTAACATTCATTCCTCTTACAAAGGTTCCGGAACAAACCCTTAAAAACGCAAGTCTATCTCTGTGGTTAGGATTCATATTCGCCTGGATTTTAAAAACAAAGCCTGTAAAAACATCATCGGTAGGCTCTATTTCTCCTATAGTAGTCTTTCTTGAAGAAGGTGGGGGAGACATAAGCAGGAAGTGCTTTAAAAATTCCGTTACACCAAAATCTGCAAGGGCAGAGCCGAAGAAAATAGGGGATAGTTTACCTTTTCTGATTAATTCTATATTAAATTCATTTCCGGCTCCATCAAGAAGTTCCATAGAATCTCTTAAGTTTGCTAAATTTGAGGAACTTATCTTTCCTTCTAATTTAGCAGAATTGACACCTTCATCGCATAAATTAATTTGTTCATTTTTCCTAAATAAGTTTACAACGTTTCTCTGCCTATCATAAACTCCTTCGAACTCTTTACCACATCCTATAGGCCATGTAACCGCTACGGAAGGGAGACCTAGTACATCTTCTAATTCCTGCATTAATTCCAAGGGGTCTCTTCCATCACGGTCTAATTTGTTGATAAATGTAAATATAGGAATCTCTCTCATACTACAAACTTGAAACAGTTTCTTTGTTTGAACCTCTATACCCTTAGCAGCATCTATAACCATTACGGCACTATCAACAGAAGTTAAAATCCTGTAAGTATCTTCGCCAAAGTCATTATGACCGGGAGTGTCCATAATTGATATTACTTTATCATCATATTCAAATTGCATTACTGAAGATGTAACGGAGATACCCCGCTGTTTTTCTATTTCCATCCAATCGGATTTTGCAAACTTTGAATTCTTTCTAGCCCTTACGGTACCAGCTTCCCTGATGGCACCTCCATGGAGAAGTAATTTTTCCGTCAAAGTAGTTTTTCCTGCATCAGGGTGAGATATTATGCCAAATATTCGTCTTTTGTTAATTAAATCTATATTATTCATTATTGTAACTGTCCTTCCTCTTAAAAAATTAATCCTAGTCATTTTACATCATTTAAACAAAAAGATAAAGAAATATTTACATGTATTGAACTTTTCAGTCTCACTGTAAACATTATTAGTTTAACCACAATACTTTGCATTGTTTTCCTTTAAGATATGTTTCTATTTCAAGATTTAATCTACTCATTATTTCTTGGGTATAATTTATTTATGATTATTTATAAATAATTACAGTTGCAAATAGCATATATAATTCCATACTATGATTAGGAAGTCTATTATATGGTAAGTATAAATTTATAATATAAAAATTGATGATAAGAGGAATGTATGTATATAGTTTTTGATTTGGAGTTTAATCAAGATTTTACTGAAACTGAATCGGTTGAGAAAATAAAAGGAATGTATCCCTTTGAAATAATTCAAATTGGAGCTGTGAAATTAGACTCTGATTTTAACATAGTTAAAACTTTCAGCCGTTATATAAAACCTGCTATTTATAATAAAATTAGCCCCATTATAGAAGAACTG
>JAAYRW010000110.1 GCA_012518555.1 Tissierellia bacterium | reverse complement strand
TTTACCTTGCAGGAGGATGTTTTTGGGGGACTGAAAAATATTTAAGTTTAGTTAATGGAGTAATTGCTACTGAAGTTGGTTATGCAAATGGAAGAACAGAAAATCCTACTTATGAAGATGTATGCCGCGGAAACACCGGTTATGCAGAAACTGTAAAAGTCCTATATAATCCAGAGGAAATTTCTTTAGAGAATTTGCTGGAACTCTTTTATAAAGTTATTGATCCTGTAGCTATAAATAGGCAAGGTAATGATATAGGAACTCAATATCGTACAGGCGTTTATTTTGTTAACAAAGAAGATGAAGTTATTATTAGGAAAACCTTGGATGAGTTGCAGAAAAAATATTCCGAGCCATTGGCTGTTGAAGTTTTGGAGCTAGAGCATTATTACCCTGCTGAAGAATATCATCAAAAGTATTTAGATAAAAATCCAGCTGGCTATTGCCATATAGGTCCATCAGAGTTCAACGAGTTAAGAGAGTCTCAAAAAGATAAAGACAACAAGTAATGGAAGCAAAAGGATATGGGGATTTACTTTATATATTTGAATAATAATTAATAAACCGGGCGATTTAATAAGGTCGCCCGGTCTTATTTTTATAATTGTAATTGTTTAATATCATTACCAGAAGGACGTTGGAATATTTTCAATTCAAAAGTATCTACTACAGCTAAGATATGATCGAAAATATCCGCCTGAATTGTTTCGTAGTTAACCCAAGCAGTATCTGCAATAAATAAATATAATTCAATGGGTATGCCATTTTCGCTTGGAGCTAATTGCCTTACCATGGTAATTCCCTTGGAGTCAATTTTAATTCTATTTTTCAAATAATTTGTTATGTAGACTCTAAAAACTCCAAGATTTGTTAATTGTCTGCCATTTATGGATAATTCCGTATTTACATTATTATCTTGGTTAAAATTTTCTATTTCCTTAGTTCTCTCTTCAACATACTGGCTTACTAACTCTATTTCTTTGAATTTTTCAATCATTTCATCAGAACAAATTTTTATGGTGTTTATATCGATTAAAATGGACCTTTTAACCCTTCTTGCACCGAAATCTCTCATTCCTCTCCAATTCTTAAAGGAATCAGTAATGAAAGCCGTTGTAGGTATTGTTGTTATGGTTTTGTCCCAGTTTTGAATCTTAACTGAATATAGGGTAATATCTATTACATCTCCATCAGCGCCGTATTTAGGCATTTCCACCCAATCACCTATTCTAAGCATATCGTTCCAAGTAAGCTGTATCCCTGAGATAAAACCTATTATAGTATCTTTAAAGATTAATGAAACTACTGCAGTAACAGCTCCAATACCGCTTAAGAGATATACCGGATTTTTGTCTATTAAAATTGAAACTATTGCTATTCCTATTACTGCATAAATTGCAATTTCAATTATTTGAAGAAGGCCTTTAATAGGTCTTTCCTTAGAAATAGGATTAAGCCTGTAAATGCTATCAAGGGAACTTAACAAGGCTTTAAGAACCATGCTTATTACAATTAAGATATAGACAACTGCCACTCTTTGTATAATTGCTTGAAAATCATTATAAAATGGTGCTGCTGTATAAATTATAATACCGGGGATAATATGTGATCCTCTGTGAAATACCTTGTTCTCCAGCAAAATATCATCCCATTTGAAATTGTTACTGCTTATAATCTTTGTAATTACCCTAAGCAAAACACGCTTAGTTATAGAATCTAATATAAAGCAAATTATCAATAATCCTATAGTAATTAATATGTAATATACTATGTTTGCCGTAATTTCATTGGGTAAATTATTTAATAAAATATTATATAAAAACATTTGTCACTCCTTTATTTTAAATATACTTACTACCTTCTCTAACACTTAATTTTGACAAATTATTACTATTAATAAAGTTTCGCACCCATTCTTTATTGGTTTTCGAATATTCTCTAAGGGCCCATCCTATTGCCTTGTCAACAAAAAATTCCTTAGTATGGCTATTATTAAGTATGGCTTTTCTCAAAAATATTGTATCAGTCTTTTCTTTGTATTTCAACTGAAACAATATCGAAACCCTTTTTAGCCAAATGTTATCAGAATAAATCCATTTGTCCAAATAAATATCTTTAGTTTCCGGAATCTTAAGACAAATATGGCCTACTATTGGACTTATGGAATCTATGCTATCCCACCAAGATTTTGTCATAATTAATTCTTCAATTCTTTCCATATCCTCAATAGAAAATAGATTTTTAATAGCATCTAAGTAAGAAATAGCTAAATACTGAAACTCCCTTTCAGGCAATTCAAAGCATTTATAAATAAAGTCCCAATCTATTTTCCTTAGCTTTTTACTTTCTTTTATAAATTCTTTAGCCAATGCCTTTCTTTCTGGAGTTTTTATCCCTAAAAAGGGAAAATTGTTTTTCATATACTTTGCCATAGGAACAGCTAGTTCCTCCTTTCTATTGGCGTAAAAAATATCGATAATTTCTTGTCCTCCAAGCATAGGTCTTTTAACAAGCATTTTTCCTCCTCTATTAACTATACTTTAGTTATAATATCCTTAACAAATTTAAAAGCGAATTCTCTTTGGAAAAGCTTCTTCTTTCATAATACCCCACATTTTATCAATATAAGCAAGTGTATAATATTGCTCATAGTGATGATAGTAAAAAGCACCTTTTAATGTCATTTCATATAATCCATTTTCTTCTGTAATGAAACCTAATTTTTTCGCTAACCACAATTCCATACCGTAGTTACTGCTTAGTGATTCCCCAAAAAATTACCTCTTGTCATAGATGAATACTTTGCATCCTTAACATTAGAAAATGTCCAGATAGAATCTCTTATATAACCCTTATCTTTGCAATGCATTAATACATCGCCCACATATACTTATCTTTCCGTTTTCCATTACTACACTCTCATTTTTATTAAATTATTTTGTTGTTACTGTCAAGTCAAACCATTGAGTTCGTCTCGAATGCTTTTCCAATTAGGTAAAAATTTGTTCATATATCCTTTGAATACTTTGTTATGGTATTTCTCAAGAAGGTGAACCATTTCGTGAACAACTATGTATTCAAGGCATCGTGGATTTTTTTTAGCAAGCTCAAGATTTATCCAAATCTTTTTAGTTCGTATATTACAGGTTCCCCACTTAGTCTTCATTAGCTTAACACCAAATTCATTCACTGTAACCCCTATTATTTGTTCCCATTTTGCAATGTACTCAGGGATAATTATTTTCAACTTCTTCCTGTACCATTCTCTCATAACTTTTTCACGTTTTTCAACTGTACTATTAGCTCTAATATATAAGTCCATGTATTTGTTATTTCTTAATTCTACATGTTCTTTTCCTGTTGTTTCAATGATATTTAATAAATATTTTTCACCAAAAAAATAATGGGTTTCACCAGATACAAATTCTTTTTCAGCTTGTGTTTCTTGTAGGCTAAATTTGTTTCTTTGTTTTATAATCCAAGGTAATTTCGAAATAACAAAATCTTTAATATCATGGTCATCCATTTGTTTCGGAACTGACAATCTAACCTTTCCATTCGGAGGATACACTGATAGATAAACATTTTTTATTTTCTTTTTTACAAGTTCTATATCTATATTTTCTACAGTTATTTTGTCTATATTTTCTGCTGCTTTCATAATACACCATTTAATTCCTTTTAATTTACTTTATTTAATAGTAAGTGTTCTTAAGAATATTTTATCAGTATTCCTATCGTAATTCAACTTAAGATTATATTGATAAATCCTGAGTGAACGCAAATAATCTCATTATAAAAAATAATGAGATTATTTGCTGGGTATATATTTATATTTATGCTAGCTTGCTGTTTTCCCTTGTTCTGTTGCTCCACTTGGTGCATCTATCGCCGAAATAGCCCATAACATTGTTATTTTCATAAATTTTTACTACTTCACACTGATTAGGACAGCCTTCACATTCAAAACTTTTAGTAACTATGCTACTTTTGGCAAGATCTAATCCTCTAAAATTTGTTTCTCCGGTTTTTTTAACTCTTTCTTTAGCAATTATTGCAGCTCCTATTGCTCCCATCATGCTGTGATTTTCTGGTACAAAAACTTCAAAGCCTAATTGGTTTTCAAAAGCTTTTTTTATACCCTTATTAGCTGCAACTCCCCCTTGGAATAATATTTTTGGAATTATCGTCTTTCCTTTTCCTATGTTATTCAAATAATTTCTTACTAAAGCATCGCATAAACCTCTGATTATTTCACTGTGATTGTATCCCATCTGCTGCTTATGTATCATATCTGATTCTGCAAAGACGGCACATCTTCCTGCAATTCTAACGGAAGTATTAGCCCTTAATGCATAATCCCCAAATTCTTCAATAGGTATTTCAAGTCTTTCGGCCTGTCTGTCTAAAAAAGAACCGGTACCTGCAGCACATACTGTGTTCATAGCAAAGTCGCAAACTACCCCATTGTTAATAATAATTATTTTTGAGTCTTGACCTCCTATTTCGATTATAGTTCTAACGTCATTATCGATTTCAAGGGCTGCTGTTGCATGGGCAGTTATTTCATTTTTAACTGCATCGGCACCTATAATTGTAGAAGCTATCATTCTTCCGCTTCCCGTAGCTCCTGCTGCTGTGATTTCATAATCTTCATATTCATTTCTTAATATATTAAACCCTTCCTGAATTGCTTTAATAGGGTTTCCCTTGGTTCTTAAATATATTTTTTCAACAACATTTGAACTTTCGTCAATAAGGACTAGATCCGTACTTACAGAACCTACGTCAACTCCCAAGTAATACATTGTTTCGTCTCCTTTCAAGTAAATCTATAAATGCTTCAACTCGCGTTATATATCCTGCTTCTCCCGTCATATCGTCTACTACTAAGGACATTATGGGGAAATCTTTATCTTTCGATATTGTGGGAAGGATTGATTTAGATACAATTTCCGGCATACAACCCATAGGAAAAATTTGAATAGCTCCATCAAAACCTCCTTCTTGTGCAAGAACAGCTTCACCTACACATTCCCTTGCGTGGCCTCCTATTGCTAAAGATAAATAATCTTTAGAAGATTGTTTGATTTTAAGAGAGTTTAATTTTAGAGGGCTTAATGCCATGTTTTTTACCCACCAAGTCGGTGTCATTTCTCTTTTAGAAGAAACTCCATAATCCATCAGTTTATCTTCTATAAAGAAATTCGAAAAAGGCTCAATTACAGTATATATTTCACCTATGATGGCTATCTTTAAAGGATTTTTATTTATATCAACAGGAATATATTTCAACTTATCTTTATATTTTCTTAAAGAAGAAATCATTTCTTCAGGATTTGAACAATTCATTGCTTCTTTTTTACAATCATTAAGTATCCTTTTACATTGACCTTTATTCCTTTCATAACCTGCTAAATAATGAGCTTTTGCTTCTACTTCATCTATTAAATTTGCTACTGTCAATGCATCTTTTAATGCTTTTGTTTTCCCATACATACTTTTATTGCTTGTAACTGTAACTTTACCCAGCCTTTTGAATAATTCCTTTATACCTATGTCCTTAGGCATATCTAGAACAATAAAGTTAAGATTATAACCTAGTTCTTTCATTAAATTCATCTGAAGTTCGCAGTATTCGCCGAATCGACAAGGACCACAACTTCCCGTAAGTAAAACCGTATCTGCTCCCTGCTCGATTGCTTGAATATAGTTACCAATCATTATTTTAAATGGAAGGCAAATTTCTTCAGGTGAGTATCTAGTACCTATGTTTAGTACTTCCTTATTATTTTGTGGTGGTATAACATAATCAACACCTAAACCATCGAAAAGAGCTTTAGCGGCAATATAAATATTACCCATGTGTGGAAATGTTATTTTCATCACTAGCCCTCCTTTCAAGCATATCTGCAAATGCTTCAATTCTTGTATTTATTCCGGCCTCTCCAGTATGTTCATCGACTTTTAAAATTAAAAATGGAAAAGAAGGAACAGTATTTTTTATTAGTTCTATTATTATTGAATCTAATCCACAGTTAAAAGAAGATATGTAAATAATTCCATCTACACTTTTTTCTTTCGCAGCATTTACTGCAAAACCGTAATTTTCTCTGGTAAATGTCCAGAATGGTCTTTTATATAGATTGCTTGCTTCAGCTCTTAGAATATGTTCTTGAGTAAATTCTGCAGTAATTACACCTATACCTAAATCGTTAAGTTTTCTAACTAAGTTCATATTGGAATAGTTGTCGTAGATATTGTAGGCATGACCTGTTAAAGCAATATTTAGTTCATAGCCTTGATCATATATACCTTCTAGATGGTTTCTTTGGGCAGTTAAAGCATGGTTAAATGCTTTTTTTATAGTAGAATTATTTTTATTTAAAGATTTACCTGCAAGCTTTGCCCAAGAATAGAGTTTTTTCTTAGATGTGGCATAGATAGGATCTGTAATAGCCTTAGGCATATTGTCAATACTGTTAATTACCATTTCCGGCAGACCACAAAATTTTGGACATATATATTCATTTTTCCATAACTGCATTATACGGGGAATAACTATTAGTTCACAATTATCTATAATCGAGGCAACGTGACCGTGAAATATTTTTACAGGCATACAGGCATCATCTACACAATATTTCACACCCTCATCTAAGATTTTTTTGTTTGTATCATCTGAAACTATTACTTCTGCCCCTAATTCGTTAAAAAATGTAATTAAGAAGGGATGGTATTTATAATACAGCAAACCCTTGGGAATTCCTACCTTCATACTACCTCCTTTGGTTATATTCAATATGTCAAGCATACGCAGGCTCATTCACCATTTTATTTGCTCGCTATGCTCGCATAAAATGGGAATTCGGTGCGTTTGACCTACCAGCCATTTTCAGAAAAAAGACTCTGAAAATGGGGTTAGGGCATAAAAAAAATATCACAAATTATATTATCTCCTATAATTTGTGATATTATCCATATTTTTAGTATTTTTATTTAACTATTCAATCATCTAAGAAAAAGATTATTCGTGAGCGAAACCGTGAGCGAGTATTTTTTTTGATAGTAGGTTACTGTGCTGCTGCTATTACTAGCTTTATACATTCTTCAACATCGGATTTATTAAAGATTTCTCCTGATGTATGAAGGTTTCTCGTAGGAATAGAAATTACACCGCTGGGTATACCTTCTCTTGAGGTATGAATTGCCCCTGCATCTGTTCCACCAAATTCTAAAATTTCATACTGGTATTTAATATTGTTCTTTTCTGCTAAGTAGGTTAATAAGTCTTTAACTTCAGGGTGAGTTATAATTGAATTATCCTTAATTTTAATTGCAGCTCCTCCCCCTAATTTAACGTCCATTTTAATTCCGTCAGGGCTATCTCCCGTTGCTGTTACATCAATAGCAATTGCCAAGTCTGGATTTATACTGTAGCCTGCTGTTTTTGCACCTCTTAAGCCTACTTCTTCCTGTACGGTAAATACATAGTAAACATCATTATCTGTTGCCGGGTGGTTTTTTATAGCGTCTATTAATATGTAGCAACCGATTCTATCATCTGCTGCCTTACATACAACACAATCTTCAGTTTCATAATATTCAGACTTAAAAACACACATATCTCCTAAGCGGAAGTTTTTCTTAACAAATTCTTTATCTGTAGATGCAACATCTATATATAACTTGCTCATTGAAAGTTTTTCATTGTTTTTTAATTCTTCCTTACAAATTACTCCCTCTAAACCATTATCAAACACCATGCGAAGTCCTAACATTTCTTTGGCTTTAAGACCTCCAACATTTGAAAAGCGTAAAAATCCTTTTTCATCAACATGGGTTATAATAAGGCCTATTTGATCCATATGTGCAGTAAACAATATTTTTTTGCCATTTCCTTTTTTTCTTACTATAAGATTACCTAAAGGATCTGTAGTTATTTCGTCTGCATAATCTTTTATTTCATTTGTAATCAATTCTCTTATATTTTTTTCCCTACCTGAAGGACCGAAACAATTAGATAGTTTTTTCATTAAATCACTGTTGAACATCTTATTCCCCTTTCTGACTTTCAAGAATTATTTCTTTAGCTAATTTTACTACATTATTATAATCATCCTTACTTGCTACACTAACTGGTGAATGTATATACCTGCAGGGTACAGAAATTGACATTACTTTAGCGCCTTCCTTTGATTTATGAATTACGCCTGCATCATTTCCTCCTGCAGAGGAAGTTCTATATTGGTACTGTATATTTTTTTCTTCAGCAATTTTAGCAATATTTCTCACAATATCAATATCATAAACGGTAGTATTATCCATTAAGGATAAGGCTGCCCCCTTGCCTATTATAGTAGATTTATTATGATCCTCTACCTCTGGCATATCGGCACAAACAGTTCCTTCCAATACGAGACCAAAGTCCGGCTCTAACTGGTAGGCTGCAGTTACTGCTCCTCTTAAGCCTACTTCTTCCATAACGGTGAATACTCCATAAAAATCAGCATCTAACTTCATACTAAGCAACTCTAATATTACACTGCATCCAGCTCTATCGTCCAATGCTTTAGCTTTTATTAAGTTGTTGCCAAACTCAACATAGTCACTTTTAAAGCTTACATAATCCCCTACACTTACTAATTTTTCTGTTTCTTCTTTTGAAGTAGAACCGATATCTATATATAATTTGTCTATAGGCAATGATTTGCCTCTTTCTTCCTGAGTCATAAGATGAACAGCTTTAGAACCTATAACACCAGCTATCTTATTTTCTCCAATTAATACAGCCTTTGAATTTAAAACCCTTTGGTCTATACCGCCAACAGCATCAAATTTTATAAATCCGTCGGAATCAATATGTTTAACAATCAGTCCTACTTCATCCATATGAGCTGCTACCATAATTGTTTTATTTTTTCTTCCTTTGTTATGGGCTATAACATTCCCTAACTTATCTACATAGAATTCGCAGCCTATTTCCCTTAATTTACTTTTTATATAATCTCTTACTTCATATTCACAACCTGCTACACCGGAAAGTTCAGTTAATTCTTTTAAAAACATAATATTTCCTCCAAATCAGAATTATCCAACTCATTAATAAATCGAGCTATGGCTTTTCCTGTAATTTCTATATCTGCTAAATCTACAGTTTCTACAGATGTATGCATATAACGAAGAGGAATCGATAGTAAAATACAAGGTACTCCTTCTCTATTTATCTGAAGTGCCTCTGCATCTGTTCCTGTTCGTGCAGGTACTACCTCATATTGCATTGGATAATTATATTTTTTACATATTTCTACAAATTTTTTCGTCAACTTGGGATTAAACCTTCCTCCATAGGATACAATAGGTCCTTTTCCTAGACCTGGAGAGTGAGAGGGCATATCGGGAGTTTTACCGAATCCTACTTCTAAAACTATCGCTATATCCGGATTTATTTTATAACCGCTTGCATAGGCTCCTCTTTGACCTGTTTCCTCTTGTACTGTTGCAGTGTAGTATATATTGCTTTTATGGGAGATTTTCTTCAACTCTTTTGCAGTTTCAAGCATTACGGCAACACCTGCTCTATCATCTAATGCTTTTGCGCTTATTCTGCTTCCCTGCAATGCTATCGCTTCTCTTTTTACAGTTGCAATAGTACCTACTTTTACTATTTTTTCAACTTCTTCCTTTGTGTATCCTGTATCTATATATAGATCTTTTAATTTTAGAGGTTTTTTCCTTTCTTCTTCACTTGTAACGTGGGGTGGTTTAATACCAATTACTCCAAATATATTTTCTTTTCCGAATATAGTTACCTCCTGTGCCACTAAGGAAGCAGGATTAATCCCACCTACTGAAGTGAAACTTAAAAATCCACCTTCTAATATTTTAGTAACCATTAGCCCTATTTCATCAATATGTGCTGCAAGCATTATTTTTCTTTCATTAGTTCCTTTTGCTTTAAAGATGTAACTACCTAAATTATCTTTTTCCAATGAATCTGTATAAGGCTCGAAATACTTAGTCAATATATGGCCATTTAAATGCTCAAAACCAGCTACAAACTGTTCAGAACATATATCAAATAAAAATTCTTTCAGCATAGTTCCTCCTGTTATATTTTATATTAAACCTTCCCTTTTTAATAAGTAAAGGAAAGGCTTTAACAAAAAGCAATCGAAAGGCGATTGTTCAACCGCTTTTCAATTGCTTATCTATTGTCATTACTATTATTTCAATAAATCTTCAAGTGCATCTCCGATTGATTCGCCTATAGTGAAGTTTGCTTCTTCCGGTGTATACTTTATATCATTTGTTTCATCGTTCTTATCATCTAATATAAATGTTAAGCTAAGATTTTTGCTCTTCATATCTATATTTTGAACCTTGGCTTCTTTTATTTCACCAACTTTAACAACTTGAGCGGGAGTTCTTAATTTCTCCTTTGCTACTTTTGAAATAGGAATGAAACAATCTATGTTTTCATTAGCATTTACATGCACACCGTCTAACAATATACGTGTAACTTCAACTTCTATTATATCGTCTTTCTTTAATGTTTTTGCATAAGCATCAAAAGGATGTTCTGTTAACTGTTTTATTCCTAAGCTTACTCTTCTGTCTTTTTTAGTAATATTTAATATTTTTACAGTGACTTCTTGACCTTCTGTAAGAACGTCCGTAACTTTTTCAGTTCTTGCCCAATCTAAATCTTTTATGTGTAGCAAACCTTCAATTTCATCAATTCTAACGAAGGCACCAAAATCAACAATTCTTGTAACTAATCCTGTTACTACATCGCCTTTTTTGTATTTCTCTACGAATTTTGCCCATGGGCTTTTTATAGTAGCTTTATAGCTTAAAGAAAGTCTCTTTCTTTCTTTATCTACATTTTTTACTTTTACATTAATTTTGTCCCCTGGTTTTAATACATCTGATGGATGTTTTATCCTAGTCCATGCTATTTCATTAATATGAAGGAGTCCGTCAATTCCGTCAATTTCTACAAAAGCGCCATAGTCCTGAAGGTTTTTAACCGTACCTTCATAAATTTCCCCTTCTTGTATACTTTCCCATACTTCTTTATCCCGTGCTTCTTTTTCGATTTTTTCAACAGCTCGAGAAGTCATTACTAATTGTCTTCTGCCTCTTTTGTTTCTTGTTTCTAAAATCTTAACTCTTAATTTTTTACCTACATATTCGGAAGGATCGATATTTCTTCTAATTGAAATTTGATTTCTAGGGATAAATCCTCTTATTCCTTTTAACATACCGTGAATTCCATATTGAGATGCTTCTATAATAGTTGTTTCAATTATAGCTCCTTCAAGTCTCAAAGTTTCTAATTCATCCCAGATTTTTTGTTCTTCTAATGGCTTTCTCGTAAGAACTACATTTCCGTCCTGGTCGGAAATTCTTGCAACTTGAGCTTCTATTTCATCTCCTTCTTTTACAACTTCTGTTAAATCGGAAATTTCTGTCAAAGAATATTCCTCTCGTGTAATAATTCCGTCAGATTTATAATTGATGTTAACAGAAACCGCATCTGGAGTTACATGTATTACTGTACCTTTTACTCTTTCACCGGTTCTGATATATGACACTCCACCGTAATTTTCAAGCAATTCCTGCATTCCTGCTTGTTCTGTCTGTTTTTGTTCACTTACTTCATTAACTTCATCTACATCATTAGTTTCAGTAACTTCATTAGCTGCATTTTCAGTAGTTTCATCTGTTTCATTAACTTTTTCTACTTGACTAACTTCTTCGACTTCATTAACCTTGTTCTCATTCATGTTGTTTAAATTTTCCAACATACAAATAACCTCCTCAATTATCCAATCAGGAGTAGATGCTCCTGCGGACACTCCCACAATAGAATTTTTATCAATATAGTTATAAGGTATTTCCTTATAATTTTCAATTAAAAATGTATTTGGACAATGTTTCTTACTTAGTTCATATAATTTTTTTGTATTTGAACTGTTTTTTCCGCCTACAATTAACATTAGGTCGCATTTTGATGCTAATTCAATACATGCTTCCTGCCGTTTTTTTGTTGCATTACAAATTGTATTATGTACAACAATATTGTAACCCTTTCTTTCTATAGTTTCTAATATTTCTTCAAAAATAATTGAATTAAAAGTTGTTTGACTTACTAAGCAGTATTTTTCAGACGGATCTATAATTTTTATAAGATCATCTGAATCTTTTATTACCTGTGCTTCATGGCACCAACCTATAATTCCTTGGACTTCCGGATGATTTTCATCCCCAACAATTATTATAGTGTAACCTTTATTTTTATATTCTTCAACTATTTTGTGTATTTTTTTGACTTTTACACATGTTGAATCTACAACTTGAATATTTCTTTCTTTAAGTTTTTCAAAAACTTCTTTACCAACACCGTGACTTCTTATTAATAATTTTCTATCATTACTTTCAGGTAATTCTGTAACTACTTCCATACCCATGGATTTTAACTTATTCACAAGGTCTTTGTTATGTATAATTTCTCCATAGCTATATAGTTTGTTTTCTTCCTTAAGAATCTTCTCTGCCTTAATAACAGCAGCCTTTACTCCTCCGCAAAAACCTTTATGTTCCGATACTAAAATTTTCATTGAACACCTTCTAAACCTATATTTAAACTGTAGATATCTTTTAATATTTCCTTACCTATTTCTGTATAAGTTTGTGCATTTATTTTTTCTGTAATATTTTCGAAATAGTCTTTTTCTTCTCCGATAAACAGTTCTATTTTTCCTCTGAATTTATACTTACCTTTTATATATACAGGTATAATTTTAACTTTAGCTCTATTAGCTATTAATGCAATCCCCGGCTTTGCATTTTCATCATTATATCCTTTTTGAACTCTGGTACCTTCCGGATATATTCCAAGAATTCCTCCATTTTTTAAAACATTTACCGAATTTTTGATTGCAGATAGAGAAACTCCACTTCTATCAACAGGAAATGCCCCTAACTTTCTAAATATAAATGATAAGATTTTATTATTAAAGAGTTCCTTCTTACCCATAAAGTGGACTTGCCGTTTCGAAGAAACAGCCAATATAACCGGGTCAATTATGGATAAATGGTTACCGCAAACTATAACTCCCCCTTCAACTTTATCTAAGTTCTCTTTATTATGAATTTTTAAATCGAAAATCAATAAAACAAGAACTCTTAGTATACTTACTACTATTTTATAAAACATCCTTGCCTCCAACTATGTTAACTATAGATTTAACCACATCTACTATCTTCATATATGTAGTGTCGATTAATATTGCATCTGGGGCCTTCTTTAGAGGAGAAAACTGTCTGGTAGAATCATTTTCATCACGTTTCTTCATGTCAGACAAAATACTTTCGTAACTTTTCCCCTTATCATCTAATTGCTCAAAACGTCTTCTTGCCCTTTCTTCTAAAGATGCAGTAATAAAAAATTTATAATCTGCATTGGGAAAAACCTTTGTACCGATATCTCTTCCATCCATAACAATATTTTTACCGACTGCTATTTTTCGTTGAAGTTCAACCATCTTTTCCCGGACAATTTTAATTGCAGATATTTTTGATGCGGCTTTTGAAATTATTTCGTCTCTTATTGGTCCTTCTACATTTTCCCCATCAAGGAAAATTTTATTATCAAAATAGTCAACATTAGTAACACTAAGCATTTTAGCAATTTCTTCTTCATTTATGTCAATATTATTTTTATATGCTTTATATGCAAGAGCCCTATACATAGCCCCTGTATCGATATATTCAAATCCAAGTTCTTTGCTTATAAGTCTTGCAACAGTACTTTTTCCGGCTCCTGATGGTCCGTCTATTGCGATTATCATATGTTATCCTTTCAAGTATATTTGTGTAGGACACACTTTTCAACATTTATTATTATATTACAGAAAACCAAATATAACAACATATTTTTTTATTAAAAATATATAGATCTTTATATGCTTATTCCTACTGATGATAAAGAAAAAATGCTTCCAATATAAAAGGGACATCCGTCCCTCTTTATTTCTTCTTATTTAATTTTGATATATACTGTGGCTATCCCATAATTTTTCAAGGGTATTATAGTATTCGACTATTACTTCTTTTTCCCGTAAACTAATATTAATTATTAAATTGTTAATTATGGCAAGGGGCACAACCAATGAATCAACAAAAGATACAATATTACTTTTTGCAAATAATGACGCATCTGCTAAACTATGTACCGGTGAAGCTTCTGTATCAGTTATTGCAACTATTTTTGCTTTATGCTCTTTAACAAATTTAGTAGCTTCAATAGTAGTTTTAGAATAACGAGGATAACTTATTACGATTAACAAATCATCTTCTTTTATTCTTATTATTTCTTCATAGAGAGAATTTACACCGCTGTTATTTAAAACTTTAACATCATCTAAAATAACGTCTAAATAAAATCCAAGATAATTTGATAAAGTAGAGGAGGTTCTAAGACCTAATACAAACACTCTATTAGCATCTAAAATAAGTTCCGTAGCCTTATCTAGGGCTTCAATATCAAAATGTTCGAACAAGTACCTCATATTGTTCATTTCGTTTTTTAAAATCTTTTTATGAAGTTTAACCTTATCTTTGTCTACATCTTCATTAAGACCTATTCTTTGAACTGTTGTAAGTTTATTTTTAATTAGAACTTGCAAAGCTTTTTGAAGTTCCGGATATCCGGAATATCCTAAGGTAGTTGCAAATCTTACCACTGTGGATTCACTTACATCTACCATCTCTCCAATTTTTGCAGCAGTCATAAATGCTGCCTTATCATAGTGGTCAATAATGAATTGTGCTATAGCTTTTTGACCTTTGCTGAATTTATGGAAATTTCCTTTTAATACACTTATTAAATCAATCATATATACCCTCTATTAGCTTTATTCCTTCCTTAAAAGCAGCTATATTTTTCTCAACAGTAACAGGAGGTACCCTTTCGGCTATAGTATTTATCATAATATCCTTATTTATTACCTTCTCTCCTAGTAATGCATAAATCGCACCTATGGAAATTATATTTGCTACCATCCGTGTTTCAAACTTCTTATTAGCATTATTTAATATAGGAAGTATATATACTTTACCAGGTATATCTCCATCTGTCTCTATGTGATCATCTACTATAAGTATACCATCTTTATCTAAATTTGCAATGTACTTATCATATGAATTTTGTGTAAGTGCCAAAAGTATATTAGCTTTTGTTACTTTAGGAAAATATATTTCTTCCTTACTTATAATAACTTCTGCCTTACTGGCACCACCTCTTGCTTCAGGACCGTAGGATTGAGTCTGAACTGCATTCAATCCTTGTTTGATTGCAGCATCGGCTAATATTATAGCTGCTAATATAACCCCCTGTCCTCCAGAACCGCTTAATTGAATTTCAAACTTATTCATTAATTTCCCCCCATCCCTTGAAATTTATCAATAATTACTTGATAGCTTTCCGTATATTCAGGCTTAGGGTCATTATGAAATTCTCCTATTAGAATTTTATTTTCACCTTTTTCAGGAGTTTTTTCAACTACTCTTATATCAACGCAGTTATTTTTATAAAAGGAATGCATTTCAAAAGCATCTCCTTTTTTATTCTTCCTTCCATAGTAAGTTGGACAAATGCTAAGACCTTCAACGAAGGAAAAACCTTTGTTTTGAATTGCTTTTTCTATTAATCTTTGCATAAGAGTCACATGGTAGGCAGTAGCTCTTCCAACATATGTTGAGCCTGCTCCTTGCGCTAAACTACAAAGATCAAAAGGTTTGTCGATATTTCCATATGCAGAGGTAGTTGCAAAATCCCCATATGGAGTTGTAGGTGAATACTGTCCCCCAGTCATCCCATAAATATTATTATTAAATACTATTGTAGTTATATCTATATTTCTTCTTGCAGCATGAATTAAATGATTGCCTCCTATGGCAGAACTATCTCCATCTCCCGTTATTACTATTACATGAAGTTTCGGGTTGGCCAATTTAATTCCTGTTGCAAATGCCAGTGCCCTTCCGTGGGTTGTATGTAGTGTATTGAAATCTAAATAACCGGGAGCCCTGGAAGAACAACCTATACCGGAAACTATTACTAGATCGTCTTTATTTAACTGTAATTTTTCAACGGCTCGTACTACTGCATTCATCAATGTGCCGTGACCACAACCGGGACACCATATGTGAGGTAACTTATCCACTCTATAATAATTTTTAGTTGTTTCGTTGCAATTCATATTTTCCTCCTATAACACTTATAATTTCATCAGGAGTTATTAATTCACCATTAACTTTGTTAATCTTTTCAACCCTACAATATTTACCTGCTACCCTATCTACTTCTAAGTAGTATTGACCTAGATTCATTTCTGCTACAAATATTTCTTCAACTTTTTGAGCAATATTACTTATTTGTTTTTCCAAGAAAGGCCACATAGTTATTGGTCGAAACAATCCTACCTTTAAATCTTTGCTACGCAGTTTATCTACGGCACTTTTTGCTGACCTAGACACTCCACCGAAAGCTAGAATTACAATTTCTGCATCTTCTAATTTATACTCTTCATAGTATGAAAAATCATCAATATTATTTTCAACTTTACCTACTAAACGTCGGATTAAATTATCGGCTATTTGGCTATTATTAGTTGGGAATCCCGTTTCATCATGAATTAAACCTGTTACATGGTATCTATATCCTTCTCCAAAAGCTGCCATAGGCGGTATAGAATCATCTGATTTAAAAGCAATATATTCTTCTGGTTTACAAGTTGGTTTTTTCCTATTTATAATCTCTATTTCTGACGGATCTTTAATGAGCATTTTCTCTCTCAAATGGCCAACTGTTTCATCCATTAATAAAATAACCGGTGTTCTAAACTTTTCAGCAATGTTAAATGCCTTAATAGTATATTCATAAACTTCTTGAACAGAATTGGGGGTTAATGCAACTGTAGGATGGTCTCCGTGAGTACCCCATTTTGCCTGCATTATATCTCCCTGAGCCGGTAATGTGGGAAGTCCCGTACTTGGTCCACCTCTTTGAACATTTACTAGAACACAAGGAGTTTCAGTAATTGCCGCATATCCAAGGTTTTCCTGCATCAATGAAAATCCAGGACCACTTGTGGCTGTCATGGATTTCACCCCTGCTAAAGATGCACCGATTATCGCTGCCATACTTGCTATTTCATCTTCCATTTGAATAAACTTTCCCCCATATTGAGGTAACTTTTGAGAGGAAATTTCCGCTATTTCAGTAGAAGGTGTTATTGGATATCCGGCAAAAAATCTCATACCTGCAGCTAAAGCACCTTCCACACAAGCTTCGTTTCCCTGTACTAATTTATAAGCCATTATCTATACCTCCTATGTAAATTGCATTGTCAGGACATCTTAACTCACACTGTTTGCAAAATATACACTTGTCTGGATAAGCTATTACACATTTATCATCTTCTATTTTTAACACTTGTTTAGGACAAAAGCCTACACAAACTCCACATCCTTTACACCAATTTATATTTTGAAGAAGAACTTTTTTACTAGCCATTTAAATCCTCCATATTATAACTCTTGTATAGATTATACCATAAAACATAAAATTTGCAAGAAACACTTCAATTTTGATGTTTTTGCAAGTTTCTATTCATAAAATGCATATTTCTTTTAAGGACCTTTAATTGACCTTGAAAAATCAAGGTAAAAAAACAAAAAATGCATGACAGACCTTAATATATATCATGCATTTTGCTCTACTATAAATAGTTCTGGTGGAGAATTGCTTTTATTTAATAGTTTCATATGAATTACATTGTACTTTACTTTATCTAAGTTTTTTAAGAATTCATGAATCTTACTTATTTCATAGCCTTTATCATGTGTAACATAGGCAGTAATGTATATCCTTCCCTGGTCTTTTAAATATGGCAATAGAGAATTTAATGATTTAATTGTAGTAGTAGGTTGCGTAACAATTTCTTTACTATATTGAGGAAGGTATCCTAGGTTGAAAACAGCAGCATCAATTCTATCTGTTAAATATTTTCCTACAAATTCATGTCCTTCTTTGATTATTTTATAGTTTTTATATTTACCTTTTTCTTTTAATAGCTTTTTTGTTCTTTCTATTGCATACTCTTGAATATCGAAGGCTATAAGACAACCGGACTTTCCTGCTAAGTTACTTAAAAACAAACTATCATTACCGTTACCACATGTTAAGTCTAAAAATCTTAAATTATCCTTCCCTTTATAACTATTATTAATAAAAAAATGTACCATTTTTGCAATTTGACCGTATTTATCCATATCTATCTTTTTAGTAATTTAATTTCATCCTCACTTAAATATTTCCACTGTCCCTTTTCAAGCCCCTTTAAATTTATAGTACCAAAGACAGTTCTTTTTAATTTTACAACCTTGTGACCAACAGCATCAAACATTTTTCTAACCTGTCTATTCTTCCCCTCATAAATACTTATTTCCACTATTGAAACTTTTCCAGCCTTCAATAAATTAACTTTTGCAGGTGCTGTTTTGTAATTTTCAATTAATACCCCACTTCTTAACTTATCAATTGCATAGCTACTTATATTTCCCTTAAGGTGAGCTTCATAAGTTTTATAAATTTGGTAGCTTGGGTGAATTAATTTATTTGCGAGTTCACCGTCATTAGTTAAAAGCAATAGTCCAGAAGTATTGTAATCTAATCTGCCTACCGGGTAGATTCTTTCCTTTATATTAATTAAATCTATTACTGTCTTTCGGTTAAATTGGTCTTTAACAGTAGTAACATAGCCTTCAGGCTTGTACAATTTTATATAAATATTGTTTGCTTTTTCAAATATTCTTTTATTATTTACTGAAACTATATCTTTTTCAGGGTTTATTTTAGTTCCAAGTTCTTTTATAATTTTTCCATTAACTTTAACATTTCCTTTTAATATTAATTCTTCAGCTTTTCGTCTCGATGTAACTCCACATCGAGCAATATATTTCTGTAACCTTTCTTCTCCCATATTTCTCCTCTTACTATACAACTCTATGGGGACATTTCATTAGTATCTAACAATCAAAAGTCCCCATTAGAGGTTAATTGCTTATTAAAGTGCCTGTATAAATTATTTCATCTTTTAAATATATATTATATGTTCCACATATGTTTGTTTCTGATTCATCAGTAAGATGGACAGCTTCCAATAATGCTTCGAATTTTATTTGAGATTTTTCTTTTTCTGTAAGTAGACATTTGAAACTTTCATCAATGAATACTGGTTTTCCATCTACATAAGTTACAAATTGTCCCTTTTCAACTATGCTGTAGCTTTTGTAATTATCAAAGGCCCAATCAAAGATTTGGTAGCTATCATTAAACCAGTTATTGTCGTTAAGAAGTACTGTTATAATATTGCTACCGTTTTTTTCAGCAGATGCTACTAGACATCTACCTGCAGCTTTAGTATAGCCTATTTTTATTCCAGTTCCGTGTTCATACTGATAAACTACTTTGTTTTTATTATAGAAAATATTATTCATACTTTCAGCCATGTGTTTTTCTGCAGAAGAAATCTCTCTGAATAACTCATTTTTCATTGCATAGGAACTGATTAAGGCAAGATCATAGGCAGTTGAATAGTGATTATCATCATGAAGGCCATTGGCATTGACGAAATTAGTGTTATGAGCTCCTAAATCTTTCGCTTTTTCATTCATCATGGCAATGAAACCTTCAGGATTATTTCTACCTGCAAATTTAGACAAAGTTTCTGCTGCATCGTTTCCGGAACGAAGCATAGTTCCATATAGCAAATCAATTATAGCAACTCTTTGTCTAGGTTTTAAATATATACTTGAACCTTCTATGCCTGAGCATTGGGGAGGAACTTCTATTTTTTGATTTAAATCTTCAATAGTTTCAAT
>JAAYRW010000109.1 GCA_012518555.1 Tissierellia bacterium | reverse complement strand
TGGAGACAACGCAAGATTTGTAGTTGAATTAATCCATCCTATAGCAGTTGAAGAAGGACTTAGATTTGCTATAAGAGAAGGCGGAAGAACAGTTGGCTCAGGAGTTGTTACTAAAATAATTGAGTAAAGGTTCATTTTTATGTTAATAAGTTCAGTACCATGTACTGAACTTATTTCATGAAGATAAGCTGTAAATGTTAAATTTCAAAATTAATAAAATTCTTAATAAATCAATGAAATTGTTTTGCTGTAGTCAAGAATGACACAGTTTTATTTAAGAAAATGTAACAAATATTAACTTTGTGAAACAAATTAAAAAAAACTGAAAAAAACACTTGATTTATGGCGTTTGATGGTATATTATTAAAAAGCTTGCCACATGCGATGATGCAAAAGGTTGCTGAAATTCTAGAGATTTCAGGGGAATTTTTGCAGAGTATGTCCTGCTAAAAGCAGGGCGACCGGTATCGCTTTTAATAAAAAAATACGAAACACCCGGCAGGGTTTATCGAGCGATTCCGAGTTGTATGGAGACATACGAAAAAGGAGGTTAAAAAATGGCAAAGGCACAGAAAATAAGAATAAGGTTAAAAGCTTATGATCATCAATTAATTGATCAATCTGCACAGAAAATCGTGGAAACAGCTAAGACTACAGGTGCAACCGTAGCGGGACCAATTCCGTTACCGACAGAAAAACAAATTATTACAATACTTAGAGCGGTTCACAAGTACAAAGATTCCAGAGAGCAGTTTGAACAAAGGACACACAAAAGATTAATTGACATAACTAACCCTACTCCAAAGACTGTGGATTCACTTATGAAATTGAATCTACCTGCAGGAGTAGATATCGAAATCAAATTATAATAGCAAGTAGAGAAATACACTCTGCTTAGTATGATTCCCTAGCAATCCGCTGTAAGAAAATAGGAGGTGTAGAAATGAAAGCAATTTTAGGTAGAAAAGTAGGAATGACCCAGGTTTTCACTGAAGAAGGAAATGTTGTTCCCGTTACTGTTATAGAATCCGGCGACTTAGTCGTAGTACAGAAGAAAACAGAAGAAAAAGACGGATACAATGCTATTCAGGTGGGATTTGGAGATGTGAAAATAAAAAATGTTATTAAGCCTAAGAGAGGCCATTTTGATAAATCAAAGCTAGAGCCTAAGAGATTCTTAAGAGAATTTAGAGTGACAAATATCGACGATTACGAAGTAGGACAAAAAATCGGCGTTGACATTTTCCAAGCTGGAGAAAAAGTAGATGTTACCGGAATTTCTAAAGGTAAGGGATTCCAAGGGGTAATCAAAAGACACGGACATTCAAGAGGTGGAATGAGCCACGGTTCTAAATTCCATAGACGAAGAGGTTCCTTAGGAGCGTCTGCAGGTGTAGGCAAGGTTGTTAAAGGAACTAAATCTCACGGACATATGGGAAATGAAAAGGTAACAGTGTTAAACTTAGAAGTAGTGAGAGTTGATACAGATAAAAATATAATACTTTTAAAAGGAGCCGTTCCAGGACCTAAAAAAGGATTAATTAAAATTAGAGAAGCAGTTAGAAAATAATTGCATGGAAAGGAGGATTAAAGATGCCAAAAGTAGCTCTTTATGATATAACAGGTAGCCAAGTAGGCGATCTAGAGTTAAGTGATAATATATTTGGTGTGGAAGTAAACACTCATGTAATGTATGAAGCTGTAAAAAACTATTTAGCTAATCAAAGACAAGGAACTCAGTCAACTAAAACCAGAGCTGAAGTGAGAGGCGGCGGAAGGAAGCCTTGGAGACAAAAAGGAACCGGTCGTGCAAGACATGGAAGTATAAGGTCACCTTTGTGGAAGGGCGGTGGAGTTACATTTGCTCCGAAACCGAGAGACTACAGCTATAAACTTCCTAAGAAAATAAAAAGATTGGCTCTTAAATCGGCGTTAAGTTCAAAAGTTGCAGATCAAGAAATAATAGTTGTTGATAAATTAGAACTTGAACAGCCAAAAACAAAAGAAATGATTAAGGTTTTATCAAATCTTAAGGCAGGAAAGAAAACATTGATAGTTATTCCCGAAAGAGATGAAAATGTAATATTAGCAGCAAGAAATATTCCGGGAGTTAAAACAACATATGTTAACACAATTAACGTTTATGACATTTTAAACTGTGATTCTTTCTTAATAACAAAGGATGCGGTTAATAAAGTGGAGGAGGTGTACGCATAATGCGCAATCCACATGATGTAATTATAAGACCTATAGTGACAGAAGCCAGCATGAATGCGATGGCAGACAAAAAATACACTTTTGTGGTTGATAAAAAATCAAATAAGACAGAAATTAAAAATGCAGTGGAATCAATATTTGGAGTTAAGGTAGCAAGTGTGAACACAATGAACATGACTGGAAAAAAGAAGAGAATGGGCATTCATGAAGGCAAGAGAGCCGATTGGAAAAAAGCTATCGTAACTTTAACAGAAGAAAGCAAGACAATTGAATTCTTTGAGGGGATATAAAGATGCCCTTTATGACCTAACCCAATTTTTTCGACCGTTAGGGAGAGAAAAATTGATGGTAGGTCAAACGCACAAAATTCCTAATTTATGCGACGTTAGGAGCAGATAAATTAGTGAATTTCCCTGCGAACCCCATATGTTCGAGCGATAGCGAAGAACAGAAGAATGCAATTAAAACATATTAAACAATAAAATATAAAAATGATTATAAGAAAAATAGTAACATAGTAAATTATTAAGAAGGAGGAAAATCTCATGGGTATCAGAAAATACAGACCAACTTCTCCGGCCTTGAGACAAATGACTGTTTCAACTTTTGAAGAAATTACTACTAATGAACCAGAGAAATCTCTTTTAGCTCCCTTAAAAAGTAAGGCAGGAAGAAATGCACACGGTAAAATAACCGTTCGTCATAGAGGTGGCGGAGTAAAGAGAAAGTATAGAATTATAGATTTTAAAAGAAATAAAGACGGAGTGCCAGGAGTTGTTGCAACGATTGAGTATGATCCGAACAGAAGCGCAAATATAGCACTTATCAATTATGTTGACGGAGAAAAAAGATATATTATAGCTCCTCACAAATTACTAGTGGGAGATACTATAGAATCAGGTCCAACAGCAGATATTAAAATTGGAAATGCACTACCTTTAAGAAACATACCTCTAGGTACGACAATTCATAATATTGAGTTAAAACCAGGTAAAGGTGGTCAAATGGTACGTTCTGCTGGAAACTCAGCACAGCTTATGGCTAAGGAAGGAAAATATGCACAAGTAAGACTTCCTAGTGGAGAAGTTCGTTTGGTAAATATGGAGTGCAGGGCGACTATCGGTCAAGTTGGTAATTTAGATCACGAAAATATAACTATAGGTAAGGCTGGGAAGAAGAGACATATGGGCTTCAGACCTACAGTAAGAGGTTCGGCAATGAATCCTAACGACCATCCACACGGTGGTGGAGAAGGTAAAGCACCTATAGGAAGACCTAGTCCGGTTACACCTTGGGGCAAACCGACAATTGGATATAAAACTCGTAAGAAAAACAAGAAATCGGATAGTATGATTATTAGTAGAAGAAAGAAAAAATAGTTCAGGAGTGAAAGGAGGAAATAGTGAATGGGTAGATCATTAAAGAAAGGGCCTTATTGTGAGCCCAGTCTTATGAAAAAGATTGTGGAAATGAATGAAAGCAATACTAAAAAAGTGTTGAAAACTTGGTCTAGAAGGTCGACAATATTCCCCGAAATGGTAGGCCATACATTAGCTATACATGATGGCAGAAAGCACGTTCCTGTATATATAACTGAAGATATGGTTGGACATAAACTGGGTGAATTTGCTCCAACGAGAACTTATAGAGGACATAGTAAATCTGATAAATCTTCAAGAGTTAAATAAGAAGGGAGGCAAGCTTAAATGGAAGCTAAAGCAGTTGCTAAACATATAAGAATATCACCGAGAAAAATGAAGTTCGTATGTGATATGGTAAGAGGCAAGCATATAGACGAAGCATTAGCAATTTTAAAATTTCATCCTAGCAAGGGAGCTAAAATTTTAGAAAAAGTAGTTAGATCAGCTGCAGCAAATGCAGAGAATAATTTTGATATGGATATAGACAAATTATTTATTTCGGAAGTTTATGCTAATCAGGGACCTACTCTTAAGAGATGGAGACCGAGAGCAAAAGGTGCAGCCTATAAAATATTGAAAAGAACCAGCCATATAGGTGTGGCGGTAAAAGAGATAGAATAGTAAAGGAGGTAGAAAATGGGTCAGAAGGTAAATCCCCATGGACTGAGAGTTGGTATAATAAATGATTGGGATTCTAAGTGGTATGCCGATAAGAAGAGTTTCGGTGACAATTTAACGGAAGACTTTAGAATTCGTGAGTATATAAAGAAGGAACATTTTCAGGCCGGCGTTGCAAGAATAGAAATCGAAAGATTTGCCAGCAGAATTAAGGTAAGTGTTCACACTGCAAAACCTGGAATGATTATCGGAAAAGGTGGTGTAGGTGTAGATAGATTAAAAAAGACTATCGAAAAACTTACCGGTAAAACAGTTATTATTAATGTTGAAGAAGTAAAGGTACCTGAATTAAACGGACAATTAGTTGCAGAAAATATTGCTGCTCAACTTGAAAGACGTATTTCTTTCAGAAGAGCAATGAAACAGTCAATGCAAAGAACTATGAGAATGGGTGCAAAAGGAATTAAGACTAGCGTATCCGGAAGATTGAACGGAGCGGATATGGCAAGGACAGAAGGATATTCCGAAGGAAAAATTCCTCTTCAAACTTTAAGAGCAGATATAAGCTATGGTTTTGCAGAAGCTGATACAACCTTCGGTAAATTAGGCGTTAAGGTTTGGATATGTAGAGGCGAAGTTCTTAGAAAACCCGGTGAATTACTATCGGATTATAAAGAGCCTACTCGACCACTTAACGACAAAAGAGATAATAGAAGAAAAAGACGACCAGGTAGAAGAGATAAAAGGTAATAAGTCCTGAAGGAAGGAGGAACAACTATGTTAATGCCTAAAAGAGTAAAACGTCGTAAGCACCAAAGAGGAAGAATGACCGGAATTGCTACGAGAGGTAATACTATAACTTATGGCGAATATGGGCTTCAAGCAATTGAGCCTGCTTGGATAACATCTAACCAAATAGAGGCAGCCAGAAGAGCTATGACAAGATCAGTTAGGAGAGGCGGTCAAATTTGGATTAAAATATTCCCGGATAAACCGGTAACTAAAAAACCTGCGGAAACTCGTATGGGTAAAGGTAAGGGTTCACCCGAATATTGGGTAGCAGTTGTGAAACCGGGCAGAATATTATTTGAAATGTCAGGAGTTTCCGAAGAAGTTGCCAGAGAAGCAATGAGACTTGCAATGCATAAATTGCCTATTAAGTGCAAATTTGTTATCAAGGATCAGGCAACAGAAAGGGATGGTGAAGCAGATGAAAGCTAAGGAATTAAGAAAAAAATCAGTTGATGAGTTAAATAAATCTGTAAGTGATTTAAAATCAGAACTTTTCAATTTAAGATTTCAACTTGCAACCGGAGAGCTTGACAATCCAATGAGAATAAATAAAGTCAAGAAAGATATAGCTCGTGTAAAAACTGTTCTTAGAGAACGAGAGCTAAATATAAATGTGGAGTAACAGAAAGGAGGATTTACTTTGGAACGAGGCAACAGAAAAGTAAGAATCGGTAAAGTAGTTAGTGATAAAATGGATAAGACGATAGTAGTTGCTACTGAGAAACTTGTAGCGCATCCTCTTTATAAAAAGCAAATAAAAATGACTAAAAAATTCAAAGCACATGATGAAGAGAACCAGTGCAAAATCGGCGATACTGTTAAAATAATGGAAACCAGACCATTGTCAAAACAAAAATTCTGGAGATTGGTTGAAATATTAGAGAAAGCAAAATAAACCCTAAGACATTTGAAGGGAGGTAGAACTATGATACAAAAAGAATCAAGACTAAAAGTAGCAGATAATTCAGGAGCTAAAGAGGTTCTTGTTATAAACGTACTAGGTGGTTCTGTAGTAAAGTACGGAAATATTGGCGACATAGTAGTATGTTCGGTTAAATCCGCAACACCCGGTGGGGTTGTTAAGAAGGGTGAAATAGTAAAAGCTGTAATAGTAAGGACTAAAACTGGTGTAAGAAGAAAAGACGGCACCTATATTAAATTCGACGAAAATGCTGCTGTAATTATAAAAGATGATAAAACACCTGTTGGGACACGTATATTTGGACCAATAACGAGAGAACTAAGAGATGGAAAGTTCATGAGAATAATCTCACTAGCACCGGAAGTACTTTAATAGGAGGTGTAAATATGCACGTAAAAAGAGACGATAAAGTTGTTGTTATAACAGGCAGTGACAAAGGTAAGATCGGAAAAATCCTTACAAGCTTGCCAAAGCAGAACCGAGTTATAGTTGAAGGTGTAAACATGCAAACTAAACACCAGAAACAAACACGAGAAATGCAGCAGGCTGGAATTATTAGCAAGGAAGGCCCGATAAATGCTTCAAATGTTATGTTATATTGTGATAAATGCAAATCAGGCGTAAGAACTGAGTCAAAAATAGAAAACGGCAAAAAAGTAAGAGCATGTAAAAAGTGCAAAACAGTTTTATAATAATGCTCGAAGGGAGGTACGAACTATATGGCAAGATTAAAAACCGCATACAAAGAAAAAGTAGTGCCTGCACTGATGGAAAAATTTCAGTATAAAAGCATTATGCAGGCTCCTAAATTAGAAAAAATAGTTTTGAACATGGGCGTTGGCGAAGCAAAAGAAAATCAAAAATTCTTAGATAGTGCAGTAGAGGAAATGGCAATTATTGCCGGACAAAGACCTGTAGTAACTAAGGCGAAAAAATCTATTTCTAACTTTAAATTAAGAGAAGGAATGTCGGTAGGATGTAAGGTTACTTTAAGAGGAGAGCATATGTACGAATTCTTCGACAAGTTAGTAAACATTGCACTACCTAGAGTTAGAGACTTTAGAGGAGTTTCTAAAACAGCCTTTGACGGTAGAGGAAACTATGCTTTAGGAATAAAGGAACAGTTGATATTTCCGGAAATAAATTACGATAAAATCGATAAAATAAGAGGTATGGACATTGTTATAACAACGACTGCTGAAACAGATGAAGAAGCTCGAGAGCTTTTAAAGTTAATGGGAATGCCTTTTAGTAAGTAAGGGAGGGAATTAAATGGCTAAGAAATCTCTAAGAGTTAAACAAAAGAGAAAACAAAAATTCTCAACGAGAGAATATTCAAGATGCAAGCTTTGTGGAAGACCTCACGCTTATTTAAGAAAATATGGTATATGCCGTATATGTTTCAGAGAATTGGCTTATAAAGGTCAAATACCCGGCGTTAAAAAAGCCAGCTGGTAAAATTTAAAAAATGGAAGGAGGTTGCTTACATGGTAATGACAGATCCTATCGCAGATATGTTAACGAGAATAAGAAATGCTAATCATGCAAAACATGAGTTTGTAGATATACCGGCTTCAAAGATAAAGAGAGAAATAGCTAATATCTTATTAGAAGAAGGATATGTTAAGGGCTTTGATGTAATAGATGACGGTAAACAAGGTATTATAAGGGTTGAACTTAAATACCAACAAAATAAAGAAAGAGTTATAACCGGCATTAAGAGAATATCGAAACCGGGACTGAGAGTATACGTTGGAAAAGAGGAAACTCCGCGAGTTTTAGGAGGTTTAGGAATAGCTATACTTTCTACATCACAAGGAATCGTAACTGACAAAAAAGCAAGAAAACAGGGAGTTGGCGGAGAAGTTATCTGCTACGTATGGTAGAATAAGGAATAGGAGGTGCTAAGATGTCAAGAATAGGGATTAAACCTATAAATATACCTGAAAAAGTTGAAGTGAAAATAGATGCAGATAATCAGGCGGTTGTTAAAGGACCCAAGGGAGAATTAAAGCAACAGCTGCCAAAGTCAATGAATATTGAAATTGAAGGAAACGAAGTTATAGTAACGAGACCTTCAGAGAGCAAGGAAGATAGATCACTTCATGGACTTACAAGAACTCTTATTAACAACATGGTAATAGGTGTAACTGAAGGGTATCAAAAAACTCTTGAGATAGTAGGTGTTGGATACAGAGCACAAAAACAAGGAAATAAATTGATTTTAAACTTAGGTTTCTCACATCCGGTTGAAATGGAAGATCCTCAAGGAATTGAAACGTCTGTAGAAGGAGCCAAAGTAATTATAAAAGGTATAGATAAACAACAGGTAGGAAATTATGCTGCCGTAATTAGAGACTGGAGAAGACCTGAACCTTATAAAGGCAAAGGAATTAAGTATATTGATGAAGTTGTAAGACGTAAAGCCGGAAAGACTGGTAAATAGTAAAGGAAAGGAGTGAGTATATTGCTTAAAAAGGTTAATAGAAACAAACAAAGAATCAAGAGACACTATAGTATAAGAAATAAAATAGCAGGTACTCCTGAAAGACCACGATTAAATATATTTAAAAGTTCTAAGCACATATACGCTCAAGTAATTGATGATGTTACCGGAACAACTTTAGCCTGTGCCTCAACAGTAGATAAAGAGTTAAAAGAAAAGCTAGCTGGTATGACTAAGTCAGAAGCAGCAAAGTTAGTCGGTAAAACAGTAGGAGAAAGAGCGAAAAATAAAGGTATAGATACAGTAGTTTTTGATAGAGGCGGGTATTTATACCACGGGAGAGTACAGCTGCTTGCTGAAGGAGCAAGAGAAAGCGGACTTGAATTTTAGAAGGAGGTAATCATGGATCAGCGTGGACGTATAGATGCAAGCCAATTAGATATTAAAGAGAAAGTTATCAGCATCAACCGTGTAGCTAAGGTTGTAAAGGGTGGAAGGAACTTCCGTTTCAGCGTATTAGTTGTTGTTGGTGATGAAAACGGTCATGTTGGAATTGGAATGGCAAAAGCTGTAGAAATCCCTGATGCTATTAGAAAAGCAATCCAGGACGGAAAAAAGAACATGATCAAAGTGCCGTTGCAAGAAACGACAGTGCCGCATGAGATAATTGGCAGATATGGTGCAGGCAGAGTTTTAGTTAAACCTGCAAAAGAAGGTACCGGAATTATTGCCGGTGGACCTGTTCGTGCAGTAATGGAACTGGCAGGCATTAGAGATATAAGAACTAAATCATTGGGTTCAAGTAATCCAAGAAGTGTAGTAAATGCAACAATTGAAGCCTTAAAATCCCTTAAAAACCCTGAAGAAGTAGCAAGAATTAGAGGGAAATCCATAGAAGAAATTTTAGGTTAAGAGGTGAGTATAATGGCAACGATTAAAATAAAACAAATCCGAAGCACAATCGGTAGAACGCCTAATCAGGTGAAGAATATGAAAGCTTTGGGTTTGAAGAAAATAGGTCACATAGTAGAAAAAGAAGATACTCCTCAAATTAGAGGAATGATAAGAAAAGTTAACTTTATGGTAGAGGTTATTGAATAAACTATAAGGAGGTGTTAAATATGAAACTTCATGAGTTAAAGCCTAATCCCGGTAGTGTTAGAAAGAAGAAAAGATTAGGAAGAGGAACGGCATCAGGACAAGGTAAAACTGCAGGTAGAGGTATGAACGGTCAAGGCTCTCGTTCCGGCGGTGGTACCAGACCCGGGTTTGAAGGTGGACAGATGCCTCTTTACAGGAGACTTCCAAAGAGAGGATTCACAAATATTTTCGGCACCAAGTATGCTGAATTAAATGTGGAAGATTTAAATCGATTCGAAGATGGAGACGAAATAACTCCAGAAATTCTTAAATCAAAGGGTATATTAAGAAAACAATTAGACGGTGTAAAAATACTTGGAAACGGTGAACTTTCTAAAAAACTTACAGTAAAAGCACATAAATTCAGTAAGTCCGCTGTAGAAAAGATTGAAGCTGCCGGCGGTAAAGCTGAGGTGATTTAGTTGTTTGAAACTTTAAAGAATGCATGGAAGATACCTGATTTAAGAAAAAGAATGATATTTACCTTTTTAATGTTGGTAGTGTATAGATTAGGTGCTGTAATACCTGTTCCTGGCATCGATAAAGCAGTCGTTGAAAGTATGTTTGCAGGAACTGCAGGAGGTCTACTAGACTTCTTTAACATGATGAGTGGCGGTGCCTTCAAAGATTTTACGATATTTGCATTAAATATATACCCATATATTACGTCTTCAATTATCTTACAGCTATTAACTATTGCAATTCCAAAATTGGAGCAAGTATTCAAAGCGGAAGACGGACAGAAGAAGATGGCTCAGTGGACCAGGTATTTAACTGTTGTTTTAGCGCTGATACAGGCCACTGCATATAGTATCGGATTCTTTAATTCGGCTATAATCGACCAAAGCCTTTTATCGATTTTATCGGTAATAATCGTTCTTACGGCTGGAACCGCATTTCTTATGTGGTTAGGGGAGCTTATAACTGAAAATGGTATCGGTAATGGTATATCATTAATTATAATGATAGGTATAGTATCACAGTATCCACGAGATTTTGGAACAATGTTTTACCAGCTCCGTCTGGGTGCAGTAAACATAATAGAAATTATTATTTTCCTGATATTTGCTTTCTTCATAATAGTAGGAGTAATAGCAATTCAGCAAGGAGAAAGAAAGATACCTGTGCAATATGCTAAAAGAGTAGTAGGAAGAAAAATGTACGGCGGACAAAGTACACATATTCCTATGAAAGTATTAATGGCAGGAGTTATGCCGGTAATATTTGCATCAACACTATTAGCAATACCTCAAACATTGGCATTTTTCTTCCCGTCAATGGCAGCAGGTGTACAAAAGTATTTTTCAGTAGCCCAAAGTCCGGGAATATATATATATTCAATATTAAATGTGTTATTGATAATATTCTTTACCTATTTCTATACAGCGGTGCAGTTCAATCCTTTTGAATATTCCAACACCCTCAAGGAAAACGGCGGATTCATTCCTGGAATAAGACCGGGAAGGCCGACAGCAGAATATTTGAACAGAGTATTAAACAGAATAACTATAGCAGGAGCAGTAGCACTTGCAATAATAGCATCAATTCCTACAATGGTATTTTCATTTACTAATTTGAGCATTAATTTCGGTGGAACATCGCTGTTGATAGTAACAGGGGTTGCCCTTGAAACTATGAAACAGATCGAAGCTCAGATGATAATGAGACACTATAAGGGATTCTTGAAATAGAAAGAGGTAAGGAAAATGAGAGCAATTTTATTGGGACCTCCGGGAGCCGGAAAGGGGACTCAAGCAGAAACAATTGTAAAAGAATTTTCAGTACCCCATATATCTACCGGAGATATCTTTAGGAAAAATATAAAGGAAGGAACTGACCTTGGCAAAAAAGCTAAAGAATATATGGATCAAGGTAAATTAGTTCCTGATGAATTGACAGTTGAACTTGTTAAAGATAGATTACAAGAGGACGATTGTAAAAATGGATTTTTGTTAGATGGTTTTCCAAGAACAATCTATCAAGCGGATGCTTTAGAAGATGCTTTAAAAAGTATGGATCAAAAGATAGATTATGTTATTAATATAAATGTAAGAAAAGAGCTTCTTGTTGAAAGAGCTGTAGGTAGAAGAATATGTAAAGACTGCTCTCAAACATATCATATGTCATTTAATCCACCTTCTAAAGAAGGTAGATGTGACAGTTGTGGAGGGCAATTACAACAACGTAAAGATGATACGGTGGATACAGTTAACAACAGAATCAATGTATACTTAGAGCAAACGGAGCCTCTCATTGATTATTACACTAAGAAAGGTGTACTAGTTAATGTAGATGGGGAGAAATCCATAGCTGAGGTGGGCAAAGATATAGTTGAAAAAATGAGGAATAAATAATATGATTATTCTCAAAACAAGAAGAGAAATTGAAATTATGAGAAAAGCCGGTCGTTTGGTAGCAAGGTCTCATGAATTAGTGAGAAAGAATATTAAAGCCGGTATTACTACTAAGGAACTTGACCAGTTAGTTGAAGATTTCTTAAGATCTCAAAATGCCATACCTACATTTAAAGGTTACAACGGATACCCTTATTCCATATGCGCTTCCATTAATGAAGAAGTAGTTCATGGAATGCCTTCATCAAGAAAGTTGAAAGAAGGAGATATAGTCAGTATAGATATAGGCGCAACCTTTGAGGGATATGTAGGAGATAGTGCAAAGACTTTTATAGTCGGTGAAACAGATGAAGAGAAAAAACATTTAGTTGAAGCAACAAGGCAATCTTTCTATGAAGGAATAAAGTTTGCCAAAAAGCCATACCGTCTGTCTGATATATCAAATGCAATCCAATCCTATGCAGAGTCACAGGGATTGTCGGTAGTAAGAGACTATGTGGGGCACGGAGTAGGAAAAAAGATGCATGAAGCACCACAAATACCTAACTTCGGAAAACCAGGTAGAGGTCCGCGGCTGCAGGAAGGAATGGTCCTTGCTATTGAACCTATGATCAATGTAGGTATATATAATGTTAAAGTTTTGGATAACGGATGGACAGTGGTCACTGTTGATGGGAAACCATCGGCACATTATGAACATACAGTTGCAATTACAGATGGAGAACCGGAATTGTTAACCGTACTATAGGGGTGATTTATTGGTTACAAGAGATTTAAAAATTGGTCAAATAGTAAGGTCAAAGGCTGGCAGAGATAAAGGAAGAATATTTCTTATTAACAAAGTCGTAGACCAACAACATGTATTAGTATGTGATGGAGATTTAAGAAAAATCTCTTCTCCAAAAAAAAAGAAAGTGAAGCATTTAGTGATCTATAATACAGTATTGACAGAATTTGCAGAAAAGTTACAAAGTAATAAAAATTTAGATGATGCATATATTAGAAGGTTGTTAAAACCTTTTAATGAAAGTGTATCTAAAGGAATGGGGGTTGAGTGATCAATGTCCAAGAAAGATGTAATAGAAGTCGAAGGCAAAGTCTTAGAAGCACTGCCAAATGCAATGTTTAAAGTAGAGCTTCAGAATGGACACCAGATTTTAGCGCATATTTCTGGAAAACTGAGGATGAACTACATCAGAATTCTTCCCGGAGATACAGTAGCTGTTGAATTATCACCGTATGATTTAACTAGAGGAAGAATAACCTGGAGGAAAAAGTAAGGAGGTATTACAGTGAAAGTAAGACCATCAGTAAAACCAATGTGCGAAAAATGCAAGATTATCAGACGTAAAGGAAAAGTAATGGTAATTTGTGAAAATCCTAAGCACAAACAGAAACAAGGTTAATAGATAAATACAAAATTAAGTACTACGAAGGTAGGAGGTGTAGCTTAATGGCAAGAATTGCCGGCGTTGATTTACCAAGAGATAAAAGAGTTGAAATTGGTTTAACTTATATTTTTGGAGTAGGTAGATCAACTTCTAATAAAGTATTACAAGCGGCAGGAGTTAACCCAGATACAAGGGTTAAGGACTTGACAGAAGATGAAGTACAAAAAATAAGAGCTGAAATAGATAAGCGTCCTGTAGAAGGTGACTTAAGACGTGAGGTAGCTTTAAATATCAAAAGACTTAGAGAAATTAATTGCTACCGAGGTATGAGACATAGAAGAGGATTGCCTGTAAGAGGACAAAATACTAAAAACAATGCTAGAACAAGAAAAGGTCCTAAGAGAGTTTCAGGAAAAAAATCTAAAAGATAGAAGGAGGGACTTAAGTGGCTAAAAAACAAAAAACAACAACCAGAGTAAGAAGAAGAGAACGTAAAAATATAGAAAAAGGCCAGGCTCATATTAAGTCTACCTTTAACAATACACTTGTTACTCTAACGGACTTGCAGGGAAATGCAATTTCATGGGCAAGTTCAGGTCAATTAGGATTTAGAGGTTCAAGAAAATCTACGCCATATGCAGCAAGTATGGTTGCTGAAGAAGCAGCTAAGAAAGCTATGGACCATGGATTGAAGACGGTAGAAGTGTATGTTAAAGGACCAGGCTCAGGAAGAGAAGCAGCTATAAGATCGTTGCAGGCAGCGGGATTGGAAGTAAATCTAATTAAAGACGTTACTCCAATACCCCATAATGGTTGTAG
>JAAYRW010000108.1 GCA_012518555.1 Tissierellia bacterium | reverse complement strand
TCATCCCTTAACTTTTCAAGACCTTCATTAGCTGAATCAAAGAATGATTTATCTCCTAATGTACCGTTTAAAAGCAATGCTGCTTTGTAAGGTTCATCTCCTGAAGCTGCGGGGCCTTGTTGTCCACAAGCTGCTAGGGATAAAACCATTACAGCTACCAATAATAATGATAATAGTTTTTTCATTTTAAATCCTCCTAGTTTTTGCTTTGTTTATGTATTTTACAGTATCATCGACTAATTCACTAAGCTTAACTTCCTCATATGCTCTCATATAAGTGACTAACTTGTCAAAAGCTGGTGAAATCAGTCTTTCTGGAATGATACTCATTCCCTTCTGAATTCCCAATATAGGCATTATCATACCTGCATTACAGTCTGCATCTACACCGCACATAGTAATGATATTAAGAGTTTTTTCATAATCTCCTCCACCATACATAAGTGCAATAATTTCGCAGCAGGCGTTTGGATAGGCATGAATCCAATTGTATTGCTTATATTTCTCTCTACATTCTTCATGGGCATCCTGCCATTTAGGGTGTTTTAAACATGAATCGTAAGCAAATTTTACTACTGAATAGTATTCACTGTCGGAAGGTATCATAGAAATTGCAGATTTAACAATTTCTTTTACATCACTTTCAACGAATGCCAAGGAAGTCATAACAGCATTGAAAACTTCTCCTAAGATACCATTATTAATATGAGAAACTTGTCCGTCCTTCCATGCCAAGTGTGCAGCCAACTTAGGATTGCCCGGTGCTACCATACCGCAAATGCCGCCTCTCATTTGAGCTCCTATCCACTCATTAAAAGGATTGTTAAATGTAGCACTGTCAGGGGGCATCATTCCTGCTCGTATATTTCTTAGAGCAAGTTCTTCTGCAGACCAACCAGCAGGTATAAGACCTATCCAAGATAAAGCAATATCCTTACTGGTTACTTGATAGCCCATTTCTTTAAAAGCATCTAAAAAAGCTATTTCAAATGTTATATCGTCATTATAAGTGTTTGGCTGCCTTAAATAATCTTTTACATCTCCAAAAGCTTCCTGCAAGTTTTCTGTAGTGTAACCTTCAACCATTGTACCCATGGCTGCTCCTATTAGCTGAGACATCCACCCGGCTTTAATTTGATCTTTGAATTTTTCTGATTGAGTATCTACTTCAATAGCCTCAGGAAAAGAAACGCTTTTTTCATACTGGTCAAAATTTTCGTAATAGGTATATTCCCAATATGGTGAATCCGGATTTTTCTTTGCATTTAGAAATTCATGACGAAGTTCTGCGGTTATTTTTTGTAGCTCCACAGCATTTCCTTCTTCATAGACTTTCATTCCTCTTTCTATAAGCTCATATGCTTTTTCTACCGTATATCCTCTGTTTTCCAAGGCCTGTACCGCAGCAATCATAAGTTGCTCCGGTGCTCCAGAACCGGGTACATTGCTGTGCCATTCCATTCTCAACATATTGTCGTAAAAGCTTGCAATTGCCTTTAGGGATTCCCACCCTTGTTCTTCTTCCTCTAATAATACAGGTTTTGCAGTCGTATAAAGTTCATATGCCATTTCCCATGCTTTTTTCTTCATCGATTATTCCCTTTCTTTAAAACTCTTATTTAGTCCTAGCTTTATGTCAACGCCCAGTTTCAATCACTAGGCCAACGCCCAGTCTCATTCACCAATTTGTTTGCTCCCTTTGGTCGCACAAATTGGGAATTCGTTGCGAATGACCTACCTGCCATCTGTTCTTCGCTTTGGCTCGAACATATGGGGTTAGGCCAACTCCAAGGCTATTTTCATCATATCCTTGAATCCTTTTTCTCTTTGTTCTGCGGTAGTTTCTGTTTTATGAACAATTGAATCGGATACTGTTAATATGGTAAGAGCATTTACTCCCCCACGGCTAGCATTACAGTATAGGGCGTATGTTTCCATTTCTGCAGCCATACAACCCATTTTAGCCCAATGTTTCCAACTTTCAGGATCATCTCCATAGAAAACATCGGAAGTAACTACATTTCCTACAACAGTAGGAATATTATTTTCATCGGCTATAGTTTTAGCTTTTGAAAGTAGCTCCCATGATGCTGTCGCAGAATAAATTCCCGGCAAGTTATACTGAGCTGCATAATTTGAATCTGTGCTGGCTCCTATTGCTAATACTATATCATAAAGATTTAATTTTGGATCGAAAGCTCCGCAAGATCCTACACGGATTAAATTTTTCACTCCATACATATGTATCAATTCATAAGAATAAATTCCAATTGAGGGACATCCCATTCCACTACCCATAACAGAAACTTTTTTACCCTTATAAGTTCCCGTATAGCCAAACATATTTCTTACAGCATTAAATTGTTCAACATCACTTAGAAAATTTTCAGCGATAAATTTTGCTCTTAGAGGGTCGCCTGGCATAAGCACCGTTTCAGCAATTTGCCCCTTAGCAGCACTATTGTGTGGTGTCATATTTCTTCTCCTTTGTTTTATTATTATAACCATAAACAATTATGGATGTATATTAATAATATTAACTCATTTTATACATTTGTCAATTAATACTTTCTTTTTCTACTTCTAAAAGCCCTTTCTCTTGCAGGAGTTTTTCTTTGTTTTTCGTTATTTTCCGAGAGTTCTATACCATCTTTAGTCATAGTAATTACCCTTTTTTTCATTAAACGACCAGCCGCCTTTTTAAAAGAATTTTTGCTCATACCTAAAATTTTATTGATTTTTTCCGGGCTAGAGTAGTCATTAAGAGCTAAAGTTCCTTTGTTTCTTAATAAAACTTTTAGAATTTTTTCCCCATCCTTATCTATTTGAAGTTTAGGCGCATCTTTAAGACTTAGATCCAACTTTCCATCTTCCTTTATATTGCTTATCCTTACCTCTACCACATCTCCAGCTTTCATTGGCTTTAAAATTTCTCCCTCATGAATTAGGCCTAAGTATTTACCTTCCACTGCTACCATAGCACCTAATCCTCTCTTCATGCTGAAAACTGTTCCCTTTACAATATCGTTTACTTTATAGGGTGAATCTGTTCTTAAAACTTTAAATAAATTCATAGTTGCACAAAGTCTGTTGGATTTATCTATATAAAGACCTACCATGTATTCTCCATTTAATCTTATATCTCCAACTTGCTCTTTAAAGGGTAAAAATAGATCCTTTTCAAGACCCCAATTTAGAAAGGCACCTATTCTTGACATTTGAACAACTTTTAAATATGCAATTTCACCCATTACTAATTTAGGCCTTTTAACAGTTGCTATAATTCTATCATTAGAATCTCTATAAATAAAGACCTTTATTTTATCTCCTACTTGAGTGTTTTTAGGAACTTGTTTTATAGGAAGCAACACTTTATTTTCTTGCTTTCTATCTTCGTCGCTAACTAAGTAAACACCAAAATCTACCTTTTTAGCTACTATTAGTTCCTGCATTTCTCCTAATTTTATCATTTATTCTCCTTCTTAAGGGGACATTCCTTCTATATGAGAGATTAGTCCTTGACTAAGGTCTGTACCCCTTCCTTTTATTCTCCTTTAACAATTTAAACATATTCTTCTTGTAGGCTTCTACTCCTGGCTGAGTAAAAGGATCTACGCCATTAGTATACCCACTTATTCCACAAGTCAACATAAAAAAGTAGAAAAGCTTGCCTAAATAGTATTCATCCATTTTAGGAAGGCTAATTACAATTCCCGGCACATAACCTTCACTATGAGCCATGAAAGTTCCTTCAAAAGCCTTTTTGTTTATATAACTTAATTTTTTACCTACTATATAGTTTAGTTTATCGAAATCATTTTTGTCAAAGGGAATTTCCACATCTTCCTTAAAACTTTCTACAGAAATTGTAGTTTCAAAAAATATTTTTCTTCCATCTTGAACAAATTGTCCCATTGAATGTAGGTCAGTAGTGAAGTTTAAAGACCCAGGAAAAATTCCCTTACCATCCTTCCCTTCACTTTCGCCAAATAACTGTTTCCACCATTCAGCTATGAAAATATAGGAAGGTTCATAGTTCACTAGTATTTCTATTTCCTTGCCTTTCCTGTTTAAAATATTTCGGGCAGCCGCATAGATACAACAAATATTGTTTTCAAAATTTCTTATGGTATATTCTTCAATAGCTGATTTCATTCCTTCTATAAATTTATCTATATTAAGGCCTGCGGCAGCCATAGGAAGGAGTCCTACAGGAGTCATAACAGAATATCTGCCACCTACCCTATCAGGAACTACAAAGCTTTTATATTCTTCTAAATTAGATACACTCTTTAAAGCCCCTTTTTCCTTATCTGTAACGACAAATATTCGTTCTTTTGATTCTTCTTTATACTTTTCTTCCATTAATTCTTTGAAAATTCTAAAAGCTATTGCCGTTTCCAAGGTAGTCCCTGATTTAGAAATTACTATAATACATACTTCTTTTTCTTTTACTAGTTGGATAAGTCTTTTTAAATATTGTCCACTTAAATTTTGTCCCGCATAATAAACTTGTGGTCGACATAATTCATTGTGAAAGTCTCCACGTATTGCTTCAATAGCTGCCTTTGCTCCTAGGTAGGAACCTCCTATACCTAAAAGGATAAAAGCTTCACAGTTTTTTTGTATATATTTGGCAGCAGTTTTTATATCTTGGTATTCTTTTTTATCTATTTTGTTTGCGTAATCTAGCCACCCTGTCATTTCACTGCTAATTCCTTTTCTGTTTAAAAGGATTTCTTGCGCTGCCATGATTTCAGGCTGGATTTTTTTCATTTCCTCTTCACTAATAAAACTTCCCTCTAAGTTTAATTTAATATTCTCCATACTACCCCCTTAATCCATATAGCTAGCGGGGACATTCCCCTGCCTTTATCGATATGACCATCAAGAACCGACCCCTATAGTCATTATAGTATCTCCGCTAATAAGACAGCATAATCGTCTTTCTGTGTTTTACTGAATGCTTCAAGAGACTGTTTTATTTTTTCTAAAATTTCTCCTTGAGATCTAATTATATTTATGATGTTTTCAAGGCCAAATTGAACTCCATCCCCATTTGTGTTTTCTGTTATTCCATCAGTGTAAAACAATAATTTATCTCCTACTTTTAAATTTACCCTGCTTATATCATAGCTAACATCATCGAAAATATTAGCTATAGGATAGCCTTTAGCTTTAAGCATCTTAATTTCCTTATTATTATTTATTAATATAGGTATGGAATTATGCCCTGCATTTACAAATTCCAACTTTCGGCTAACTTTGTTATATATTCCAAAGAATAGGGAAAAATACTTATCGTAATCTAAATTTAAGGATAAGAATGTTTTGTGAAGTTCTTTCATAATTCTATTTATAGATAAATCCCCTTTGGCGATAGTTCTTAAGGACTGTCTAACAAATATTGTTAAAAGCGAGGCTGTAACACCATGTCCAACTACGTCACAAATATATATACCCGTATTATCCTCATCTATTTCAAAAACGTCAAAAAAATCTCCACTTAAAGTTTCTGAAGATTCGTACAAATAATCAATATTAACTCCGTTATACATTCCCTTTGGAGGGAGCATTCTTTTTTGCATATTTTTTGCAAAATTTATATCGGCGCTCATTTTTTTATTTTTTTCGTTTATTTCCTCTGCAAGTAATACTTCATTAGTGATATCTCTAAAAACTTCAACTGACCCTATAATTTCTCCATCATCATCGTACATTGGAGATGAAACTATCATATAGGTTTTATCGTTGAACCTTGACTGTTTACGCATAATACTACCGTCTGATAAGGTGGTGTTTGAAATACAAAAATCACATCTTTCTTCTCTACACAAAAGGTCGTAGCATTTTTTGCCTACAACTTCTTCACCTAAATCTTCCCGCATTTTTTTATTAGCATATAAAACCATATTATTTTTGTCAACTACCCTAACCCAGTCTATCATACCGTCAACTATACCTAATTCTTTTGTACTTACTTTTTCCTTATCTCTTTTCATAGGGTCACTTCCTTTAATTATTTTTTTCCTTAACATAATTAAACAATAACTGCCCAATTTTTTCCGAATTATGTCTGATATAATTATTTTTTATATCAATAAAATTGCTGCAAATAACCTTTATATTCATTTCTTCAAATTTCTTTATTTGATCCTGGGTAATTAATACTTGTTTTGCACCTTGAAATTTATAATTTTCGATCATACTTTCCGGAATAAACTCATCGTTTACTATTACATAGTCTATTAAATATCTGCTACTATGTTTTATAATTGCCTCTACATGGTCAAATGCATCATAATCATCTGTTTCACCAGGTTGTGTCATAAGGTTGCATACATAGAAGACCTCTGCTTTTGATTCCATCAAAAGTCTAGGTATTTCATCTACCAAGATATTGGGAATTACGCTAGTATACAGGCTACCTGGGCCTAAAACCAATAAGTCAGCTTCTTTTATATCTCGCTTAGTTTCTTCCAAAGGTTTACAAACATTGGGTACCAATGTGATTTTATCAATTTTACTCTTTATCTTACTTACGTATTCCGGAATGTTTTTTTCACCTAAAATATATTCGCCATTGCTTAATAATGCTTTTAAATGTGTATCTTGCAATGTCATAGGAAGAACCTTTCCGGATAATCTAAAAATACTTCCGATTTCCTTTAAAGCATGTTCATAGTCTCCGAATATTTCATACATTGCAGCGATAAAAAGATTTCCAAAACTTTGTCCCTTTAAATACCCGTCCTTAAATCTATGTTGCATTAACTTCATCATGGTAGGCTCAATATCAGAAAGTGCAATAATACAATTTCTCATATCTCCTGGAGGTAACATTCCTAAATCTTCTCTTAGGACCCCCGAACCTCCCCCATTATCTGCAACCGTAACTATAGCAGAAATGTCTTTCGTATATTTTTTTAGGCCTCTTAACAAAACAGAAAGACCTGTCCCACCACCAAAGGCTACTATTTTCATTAATTACTTCCCCAAATCTCTATGATTTACCAATACTCTATAATTTTCTTCCGAAAGCATATCCGATAGATAGTTTGATATAGTAACTGATCGATGCTTGCCTCCGGTACAACCTATAGCTATAACTAAATTTGATTTTCCTTCCTTTATATATAAGGGTAGAAGAAATTTAAGCATTTTAAATAATTTATCTAAAAATATAGAAGATGTTTCAAATCCCATTACATATTGTTGGACATTTTTATCATTACCTGTAAAGTCTTTCAATTGGTCTATATAGAAAGGATTAGGTAAAAATCTAACGTCGAAAACAAGGTCTGACTCCTTGGGCAAACCGTATTTATATCCAAAGGACATAATAGTTACGTTTAAGTTAAATGAAATATCGCCTTTAACGAATATATTTAATATTTCTTCCTTCAATCTACCTAATTTCATATTAGTTGTATCTATTATATAGTCGGATTTTTTCTTTACTTCCTCCAAGCTTTTTCTTTCCTCTGCTATGCCATCTGTAATTGTACCAGTGTAACTTAGAGGATGAGGACGTCTTAATTCTTTGAATCTTCTTATTAAATCTTCATCGGAAGCATCAAGAAAAAGTATACGGTATTTTATTCCTTTGTTTTCTAATTCTTTGAGGCTATTAAATAAATCTTTGAAAAAAATCCCGCCTCTTATATCTGCAACTACTGCAACATTATTTACATCCATAGATGAGCTTTTACAAAGCTCGGCGAAATTAGGAAGGAGTGCAGGAGGCAAATTATCCATACAATAGTAATTAATATCTTCAAGGACCTTAATGGCCTGACTTTTTCCCGCACCTGACATACCTGTTATTATTACTAACTCCATTTACTCGCCTCCTTTCAAGTTTATTATCCTTTTTAAATCTATACCTGCTTCTATAGCAGCTTTAATTCCATTACTACAACTTCCTATATTATCCTTTATATGAGAATCGCTATTAATTACAAACTTTACATGGTATTTTGAAGCTCTTATTATTTCTTCTTTGTTCAAATGCCCATGGCTGTCGTTTATTTCTAGTATGGTATTTGTTTTTTCTGCAGTCTCTGCCACCCTATCTATATTTACCGGTATTTTATCACCAGGATGAGTCAGAATATCTATCTTGTATCTCTTCATGGCATTAACTACAGCTTCTGTATTTTTTTCTACCATGTCTTGGTACAAGCGGTTATTGATTGTAGCATATTTATTTTTAACAATGAAATTCCAAAAATCACCTGCTGTTGAATAGAGAACTCCTAAGTGAAATCCACATAGGATTATGTCACAGTGTTCTATTATTTCAGCACATATATCGGTTCTTCCACTATAATCTAATATATTTGCTTCTACACCCAACAATATATTGATAGCAGGGTACTTCTTTCTCATCTCAATTACTTGGTTTTTGGCTTCTTTTATTTTGTTTTTTTTAATTCCAAACAAGTAATGAGCAGGCCCGTGGTCTGTTATAGCTATTTCCTCTAAACCTATCTCTATAGCTTTTTGAACAATCTCTTCAATTGTTGATTTTCCGTGCTTGTTTTTTGAATAGGTAGAATGTATATGGTAATCAGCTTTTACTTTCATTTTTACTTCCTTATTGACTGTTTTGTTAATATCCTAGAATCAATGAAGATGTATCTTCTTAGATATAAAATCAGGCTAAGACCTCAGATACAAATCTATAGACTTGTTCCTATAATTTTAACCTCTGGCTCTAACATTATACCGTACTTATCGTATACTGTACTTATTACTATTCTCATAAGCTCTAAAACGTCTTGGCAACAAGCATTATCATAGCTTACTATGAAACCGCTATGTTTATCTGAAACCATTGCCCCTCTATGTCTTAAACCTTTCAGTCCTGCATCTTCTATTAATTTAGAAGCGTAGCCGTTTAATGGTCTTTTAAAGGTACTTCCTGCACTAGGAAGGTTTAAAGGTTGTTTGGAAATTCGTTTTTCATTAAGTTCTTTCATTTTAGACATTATTTCATCTTTGTTTCCTTCTGACAATTCAAGTTGTGCTTCGACAACTATGTAGTCTGAATCAGAAATTATTGAACGTCTATATTGAAATTCCATTTCCTCATTTGTGAATTCATGGAAATTCCCAGTATAGTCTATACATTTAACTCTTGTAACAACATCCTTCATTTCTCCACCATAAGCCCCTGCATTCATAGGTATTGCTCCACCTAAATATCCGGGAATTCCTCCAGCAAATTCAAAGCCGGTTAACTCTTCCCTAGCAAGGTATTTAGATAGAGATGACAGCAATACTCCTGCACCTACCTGAACTTTATTTCCATCCCTTAGGGTTTTATTGAACTTATCTCCTATTTTAACAATGATTCCCTTATAACCTTCATCTGCAACTAAAAGATTTGTTCCATTTCCTATAACAAAACTATCTATATTATATTTCTTTATTAACTTTAGTAGATTTCTTAAATCTTCCGCATCTTCAGGCTCTGCAAATAAGCTAGCAGGACCTCCTATTTTAAAATAAGTGTGTTTTTTTAATGGTTCATCCTTAAGAATTAGACCCTTCATAGTTTCCGATAATTCTTCGAAGAGCTCATTTATTTTTGATTGATATTCCATTGCTCCACCCTTTCTGTTTCTATACATACATATTAACATTTCTTTTATGTTTTTTAAAGAGATATTTTCAATATATGCTAAAATCACAAGATTATATCGACAAAAGTTAAAATTGACAGCAAAGTTCAATAATGATAGTATGAATATACAAATTTTGATCTTAACTTAAGGAGGCATTATGAAAGATAAGGTACTGAAATTCATCGATGAAATCACACCAGAACTTAATGAGCTTAGCCTTGAAATTTACAACAATCCTGAACTTGGATACCAAGAGCACAAGGCCTGTAAACTTCATGCAGATATTTTAAAGAAGTACGGATTTACTGTGGAGGAAAACTTTTCCGGAGTGGAAACAGGTTTCAAAGCAGTATATAAGGGTAAAAAAGACGGCATTACGGTTGCCTACATGTCTGAATACGATGCATTGCCGGGAATAGGTCACGGCTGTGGTCATAACATACTAGGTACAGTAAGTACAGGTGCAGGAATTGTTTTAAAAGAATTAGTCGATGAAATTGGTGGAACTGTAGTAGTTTTCGGCACACCTGCTGAAGAAACAAGTGGTGCCAAAGTTATTTATGTGGAAAACAATGAATTTGACGACGTTGATATTGCAATGATGGCCCATCCAGGTAACCAATATACAAAAAGTGGTTCATCTCTTGCCTTAGAGCCTATTCAATTTGAATTTTTCGGAAAAACTTCCCATGCAGCAGCTGCGCCGGAAAAAGGAATAAATGCTTTAGATGCTGCCATCCAAACATTTAACAGTATAAATGCTTTAAGAGAGCATATGAGAAGTGATTCAAGAATACATGGAGTTATTATCGAGGGAGGTAAGGCAGCAAATGTTGTTCCCGACTATGCCAAGGTTCAATTCTATGTTCGTTCTACAAGCAAAACATACAATTCAGAACTTTTAGAAAGAGTTAAAAACTGTGCTCGTGGAGCAGCTTTGGCAACAGCTACTGAATTAAAAATAACTAAGTTTGAATTTAATTATGATAACATGGTTACTAACCAAACTCTTTCAAATGTGTTCAATGAGAAAATTTACCATATTGCAGGAATTGTAATGAATGAACCTCCAAAGAGTACCGGCTCCATCGATGCAGGTCAAGTAAGTCAGGTATGCCCTACAATTCATCCTTATTTTGATATAACAAACGATAAATCTATTGCTGCTCACACTATAGAAATGGCTGAAAGCACTTTAACAGATTATGCAAAAGAGCAGATGAAAAATACCATTGCAGCATTGGTATTGACAGCTGCAGAAGTAATTCAAGATCCCAAGCTATATGAAGAAATAAAAAACGAATTTGATACTACAGAAAAATGACAAAACCAATTGGGGCTAATGCCCCTGATTGTTTTTGTCATCCTGAGCAAGCGAAGGATCACATCAAGTCGTATATCTTGAGATTCTTCAGCTAGGGTTCAGAATGACAGGATCCTTGCATTGTTCCTGTTTTTGCAAATCTTTGGTGCCATGAAAGTGCTTCCGTTAAAATATGAGGAGTTTGACTATTTTGCGCCTCTTTAGCTCTACTGAAATAATCCCAGAGCATCTCCTTATAATGATCATGGGCACAATTTTCAATTATTGCTAGAGCTCTTTCCTTTGGAGATAATCCTCTTAAATCCGCCACTCCCTTTTCTGTCACTATTACCATAACGCTATGTTCCGTATGGTCTACATGAGATACCATGGGAACAATTGAAGAAACTTTGCCCTTCTTGGCTGTTGAAGGGGTAGTAAATATGGAAATATAAGCATTCCTCGTAAAGTCTCCAGAACCTCCTATACCGTTCATCATTTTACTTCCCATTATGTGAGTAGAATTTACATTACCGTAAATATCTACTTCTAGGGCGGTATTCATTGAAATAACTCCAAGCCTTCTTATTACTTCAGGGTTGTTACTTATTTCTTCCGGCCGTAAAATTATATGATCTTTGTAGCGGGAGAAATTTGCGATAAAGTCTTTAATTCTTTCTGGAGATATTGTCAGTGAAGTTGCAGATGCAGTTTTTACTTTTCCACAATCTATTAGATCAATTACAGAATCTTGCAAAACCTCTGAGTATATGTCCAGATCAGTAAAATCCGAATTACACAAGCCACCTAGTACTGCATTGGCAACACTTCCTACTCCTGACTGAAGAGGGAGTAAATTTTTCGGTAGCCGTCCTTTTTCAACTTCTGATTCTAAAAATGAAATTAAATTTTCAGCCATTTGTTTGGCTACTGTATCAATTGGTGCAACTTTATTTGTTTTGTCGGTAATATCAGTAATTACGATTGCTGCTATTTTTTCTTTCTTACAAGGTATATAACTTGTTCCTATTCTATCAGAAGCTTTCTTAATAGGGATCGGCTCTCTATTAGGAGGATTGGCAGGAGAATATATATCATGTATTCCTTCTAGAGCTAAAGACTGAGATGTGTTTATCTCAATTATTACTTTATCTGCACATTCAACGAAAATATTTGAATTGCCTACAGAAGTAGATGGTACTATTCCTCCATCTTCTCTTATGGCAACAGCTTCGATTATTGCCACATCCATCTTACCTAAAAATCCATATTTTAAATATTGGGCTGAATGACTTAAGTGCATATCCGTATATGTTACCTGATCTGAGTTTATAGCATTTCTTAAGGTGGAGTTAGTTTGATAGGGATATCTTCTTCTTATAATTCCTTTTTCAGCTAATATGCCATCTAGTTCAGGGCCTACAGAAGCTCCAGTCATTAAATCTATCTTTATTTTTTCTCCCTTATGGACTCTTTCTGCCAATGCCATAGGTACTGCCTTAGGGTATCCTGCAGGAGTAAATCCTGACGTTCCCACAAAATCCCCATCATTTATTAATTGTGCTGCTTCTTGAGCACTAACTATTTTTTCCTTTAATTTTTCACATCTTATTCTATCCAATTGCAAACCTCCTTACTCTACCTACCCTAGTCCATTTGCTTTCTATTATCTTACTCAATCTCTAAAAGGTCTATCCCTTTTATTTGCAACATACCTGGCAAACAATAAAGCTCCTCATATAGAGGAGCATATTTTTAAAAATTGGGTTTGGCTATATCACATTTCCCAGTCTCTTTAGAAGGGTCCGTAGTTAATTAATACTGCTATTACCATGAATACACATCCCATTAATGTCCATAAAACCATTAAGGGACCTACAAACTTAACCCACTCTTCATATTTTATCTTAGCAATTGAAAGGTTAGCCAATAACACTCCTGAGGTCGGTACTATTGAGTTTGTTATACCATCACCGAACTGATAAGCAAGTACTGCCGTCTGTCTAGTAACACCTATAACGTCTGATAAAGGAGCCATTATAGGCATGGTAGTAGCTGCCAATCCTGAGCCAGAAGGAATAATTAAGTTTAAGAATGACTGAACAAGAAGCATTCCTATAGCACTTACAGCTTTTGGCAATGCGGAAATTGCATTTGCAAGACCATATATCATTGTATCAATTATTAAACTGCCTTCCATAACTACTAAAATTCCTCTTGCTAAACCGACAACTAGTGCTCCTGTTGCCATGTCCTTAGCACCTGCTATAAAATGTTTTGCAATATCATCTAATTCCATACCTGC
>JAAYRW010000107.1 GCA_012518555.1 Tissierellia bacterium | reverse complement strand
GAGGAATGCCCCCTAATAAAAGGATAATAAAGGGGAAAATAGATGATATAATAAATTAAAATTAAGGATGAATAAAGAAAGGATAAAACATGATTAGAGTTAATGAGTACCGCACTCACACATGCGGAGAGTTGAGAGAAAGTGATATAGGAAAACAAGTAAGAGTAGCCGGATGGCTTGAAAATGTTAGAGACCATGGAGGAATTAAGTTTGCTGATTTAAGAGATCAATACGGCATCGTGCAAGTAGTCATTGAAGATGAAGCTAAGTTAGAAGGAATTAACAAGGAAAGTACAATTTCCGTTTCTGGAACTGTAGTAAGAAGAGATGAAGAAACTATAAATTTAAAAATCGATACGGGAACTATTGAAGTTGAAGCTGAAAGTATAACACTATTAGGTAAAGTTAGAGAATCCCTTCCTTTTGAAATAACATCATCAAGAGACACTAAGGAAGATTTAAGACTAAAATATAGATTCTTGGATTTAAGAAATAAAGAAGTTCAACAGAATATAATAGTTCGTTCACAAGTTATATCCTTTTTAAGAAGTAAGATGGAGGAACTTGGATTTTTAGAAATACAAACACCTATTTTAACATCTTCTTCTCCGGAAGGTGCAAGGGATTATATTATACCTAGCAGAAAGCACAAGGGTAAGTTTTATGCTTTACCTCAAGCGCCTCAAATATTTAAGCAACTTTTAATGGTGTCAGGATTTGACAAGTACTTCCAGATAGCTCCCTGTTTCAGAGACGAAGATGCAAGAGCTGATCGTTCGCCGGGAGAGTTTTATCAATTAGACTTTGAAATGGCTTTTGCAACTCAGGAAGATGTACTTTCTATTTCGGAAGAAGTACTTTATGAAACATTTTCAAAGTTTTCTACTAAGGAAGTTTCAAAACCTCCATTTAAAAGAATTCCTTACGAAAAAGCAATGTTAAAATACGGAACTGATAAGCCGGATTTAAGAAATCCCTTAGAGATAATTGATATAAGTAGTATGTTTATTGAAACAAGTTTTGCACCTTTTAGAAAAAAGACTGTTCGTGCTATAAATGTTCCTAATTGTTCTACACAACCACGATCCTTCTTCGAGAAAATGCTTGATTTTGCTCTTAGTATAGGGATGAAGGGTTTAGGTTATTTTAAAGTAGATGAGGAAATGAACTACCATGGTCCCATTGACAAATTCCTTTCTGACCATGATAGAAAAGAATTGGCAGAAAAAGCAGGACTCAAACCGGGAGACGTACTCTTCTTCATAGCAGATACTAAGGAATATGCTCCTAAATTAGCAGGTCAAATAAGGACAGAGTTGGCCAATAGATTAAATTTAATAGATGAAAGCAAGTTTGAAATGTGTTATATAGTTGATTTTCCAATGTATGAGATAGATGAACATACAGGGAAAACTGTTTTTACTCATAATCCATTTTCAATGCCACAGGGAGGATTAAAGGCTTTAACAGAAAAAGATCCCCTTGACATTCTTGCTTATCAGTACGATATTGTATGTAACGGTATAGAGCTTTCCTCAGGAGCCGTTAGAAACCATGACACTGATATAATGCTTAAAGCTTTTGAAATTGCAGGATATACAGAGGAAGACTTGAAAAATAAATTTACTGCCTTGTTTAACGCTTTTAAGTACGGTGCACCTCCACATGCAGGTATGGCTCCTGGAATTGACAGGATTATAATGCTTTTGACGGGAGAAGAAAATATAAGAGAAGTTATTGCATTCCCAATGAATAATAATGCTCAGGACTTGTTGACAAATGCACCTAAGGAAGTGACAGAACATCAATTAAGAGAAGTTCATATTAAATTAAGGTAGGTGGAAGTATGGTAAGTAAAGAAGAAATAATAAAGATCGCTAAACTTTCGAATTTGTTCTTAGATGAAAATGTAATGGAAGAGATTACAGAAGAAATGGCAAAGATTGTTGAGTTTGCTGATGCTATTAATACTATAGTTTGCGATGAAGATATTGAATTTGATAACATAAATCAAATTGAAAATGCATTTAACGAAGATGAAGTTGTAGAATCTTATAGTAGTGATGAAGTTCTAAGGAATAGAGAAGGTGGAGAAAACGGATATTTCCTTGTAAGAAGAAGAGTTTAGGAGGTGAAAGTATGAGTAAAATAAAACAGATACAAAATTTATTAGAAGCCAAAGAAATTTCATGTGTTGAATTAACGAAGAAATATCTTTCTAATATAGAAGAAAAAAACAAAGAAATAAATGCCTACGTTAATATTACTGAGGAAGAAGCACTAAAAACGGCAAAGCTAGTAGATGAAAAAATTGCCACTGGGGAAAAGTTAATGCCCTTAGAAGGTATACCAATGTCTCTTAAAGACAATATATCTACTAAAAATATTAAAACAAGCTGTTGTTCCAAAATGTTAAAAGATTATGTTCCTATTTATGATGCAACGGTTTGGGAAATATTAAAAAAGCAGAACTCGATTCTTTTAGGCAAAACTAATATGGATGAATTTGCTATGGGTGCTTCTACTGAAAGTTCATACTTCGGAGTTACGCTAAATCCTCACAACACTAACTATGTAGCAGGAGGTAGTTCCGGAGGAGCAGCAGCTTCTGTAGCCGGCGGATTGGCAGCTTTTGGCTTAGCTACTGATACGGGAGGTTCTATAAGGCAACCGGCTAGCTTTTGTGGATTAGTAGGATTTAAGCCATCCTACGGTAGCGTGTCAAGATATGGAGCTATTGCTTATGCATCTAGTTTAGATCAAATAGGACCTATTACTGATTCTGTAGAAGATGCAGCAATAGTTTACGATTCTATTTCAATATATGATAGTAAGGATTCTACATCAGTAGGAAGTAAAAACACTAGTCATGATAAATTAAATAGCAGTATAAAGGGTATTAAAATTGGAGTGGTGAAAGAATACTTTGAAGGATTAAGGGACGATATTAGAAAACTTATGGAAGATAGCATAAAAGTTTACCAAGGTTTAGGAGCAGAAATAGTAGATATTACTATACCCTTGTTAAAAGCTAACTTGCCTGTATACTTTATAACTGCATGTGCCGAAGCTTCATCTAATATGGGAAGATATGACGGCATAAGGTACGGCTACAAAACTGATAGTTATAATTCTATAGATGAAATGATCTGCAAAAACAGAAGTGAAAGTTTAGGAAAAGAAGTTCAAAGAAGAATAATGCTTGGAACCTACGCGCTAAGTTCAGATCGATACGATGCATATTATAAGAAGGCTCAAAAGTTAAGAGCTTGTATAAGGAGAGATTTTAAAAAAATCTTTGAAGAATGTAGTGTTATTCTTACACCTACAGCTCCTACTACAGCCTATGCTTTAGGTCAAGCAGTAAAAGATCCTATTGAAACTTATTCAATGGATATATGTACAGTTCCGGCTAATATTGCAGGCTTACCGGCAATTTCAGTTCCTTGTGGTTTAGCTGAAAACAAACTACCTGTAGGAATGCAGCTAATCGGCAATAGATTTGAAGATTACAAAGTATTGAATATAGCTTATCAATATGAAAAGGAGACAAAGGATCAAAATAGGTCCCTGTGGCAGGAGGTGGAAGTATGAGTTATGAATTAGTTGTAGGTCTGGAAACCCATGTGGAGCTTTCAACCAACACCAAGATATTTTGCCAGTGTACGACCGAGTTTGGGGGAGAGCCTAATAGTCATTGCTGTCCTATATGCCTGGGAATGCCGGGAACTTTGCCAAAATTAAATAAAAAAGTTGTGGAATATGCAGTTAAGGCAGGCCTTGCCACTAATTGTAAAATAAGAAATCTATCTAAAATGGACAGAAAAAATTATGTTTATCCGGATTTACCTAAGGCCTACCAAGTAACTCAATTTGATAAGCCTATTTGTGAAGACGGATATATTACCCTATCTTCAGGAAAGAGCATTCGTATTAATAGAATTCATATAGAGGAAGATGCGGGGAAACTTATCCATGAAAGAGGAGATACTTACATTGATTATAACAGAGGAGGAGTGCCCTTAGTAGAGATTGTAACGGATCCAGATATAAGAACTGTCGATGAGGCAGTTGAATATATAGAGCAATTAAGATTAATAATGAAGTATATAGGTGTATCCGATGTAAAGATGCAGGAAGGTTCCCTAAGATGTGACGTTAATATTTCCGTAAGAAAAAAGGGAGAAGAGAAGTTCGGAACCAGGACTGAAATTAAGAATATGAACTCTGTTAACTTCATAGCCAAGGCCATAGCCTATGAATTTGAAAGACAGGTAGATATTCTTGAAAGTGGTGGCGAAATTCATCAGGAAACAAGAAGATATGATTCTGATTTGAATATTACGGAAAGCATGCGAAGTAAAGAAGATGCAGAGGATTATAGATATTTTAGAGAACCGGATTTAGTTAATATATATGTTTCTGAAGAAGAAATAAAGAAATATAAAGCTGAACTTCCCCAGCTACCTCATGAAAAACTTAATATTTTCATCAATGAATACGGACTTCCCAAAGATGATGCAGAACTACTTATAAAGTATAAAAAAGTTGCAGAATATTACGAAGAAGCAAGTAAGAACTTAAAAAATAAAAAATTAGCTTCCAACTACATTCTAGGGCAAATATACAGAAAATTCCCAACAGACAGTGAAAAGGAAGAATTCAACATATCAATTCCTCCTAAGTATTTAAATGACTTAATTCAATTGGTGGAAAGCAGAAAAATAAACTCCAGCATGGCAAGTAATGCCTTAGAAAAAATGCTTGATTCAGGAAAAGCTGTTACAGAATTTATTTCCGAAAAAGACATGGAGGGAATTGACGAAAATACTCTTAGAGAACTCTGCATTAAGGCAGTCAACGAAAACCAAAAAGCTGTTGAATCCTATTTAGGAGGAAAGGAAAAAGCTTTTAAATCTATTATTGGATATATAATGAGAGAAACAAAGGGAAAGGCAGACCCTATAAAGGCCACAGAAATAATAAAAGAGATTATAGGGAAGATCTAAGGGAGACACGCCTTCCTAGTAAGTAAGTCTTCATGGTAGTATGAAGAAATGTCCCCGACTGAGTCGCAGCAAGTAGGCTGCGACTAAATTTTTTGTATAGAAAACTTTCTCCTTTTAACAAATGAATTATTGGTGCATATAATAACGAGAGAACAGGAAAGGAGATATTATATGATAATTCATGTTGTACAACCGGGAGAGACTATCTTTTCTATAGCCAGTCTATACAATGCATCCCCTCAAAAGATTATAACAGACAATATGCTTCAAAACCCAAATGTATTAGTCCCCGGCCAAACATTGGTAATACTCATACCGGATCTTATCCATGTAGTTCAACCGGGAGAAACTTTGGAATCAATAGCCCAAAGATACGGCACTACAAGCGTAAACTTACTTCAAATGAATCCTTCTATCGACGCTGATGAACTTATGCCGGGAGATCAAATTGTAATCAGTCATAGAGAACCAAAGAGAGGACCTATTCATGTTTTAGGTTATACTTATCCTAATATAGATAGGGATGTTCTTAGGCAGACCCTGCCCTATTTAACCTATTTGACTATTTTTACTTACGGTATTACTGAAGAAGGAGAACTGTTAGATATAGAAGATGAAGAGTTAATTAGAATGGCAAGAGATTTTGGAGTTGCTCCTCTAATGCTTATATCAACCTTAACTGAGGAAGGGGTATTTAGCAATGAATTAGCCCATGTAATACTTAACAATGAAGAAGTGCAGAACAATTTAATAGAAAATGTACTTGAAACTATGAGGGAAAAAGGATATTACGGCTTAGATATAGATTTTGAATACGTACTGCCTGAAGATAGAGAGGCATTTGTAAACTTTATACAGAAAGTTAATGACAGAATAAGTCCCGAAGGTTTCGTTCTCTTTACAGCTTTGGCACCGAAAGTTTCAGCAGATCAGCCAGGGCTTCTCTATGAAGCACACGATTATCCAAGAATCGGCGAAGCTTCTGACAAGGTACTTCTCATGACTTATGAATGGGGCTATACTTATGGACCTCCCATGGCTGTGGCACCGGTACATAGGGTAAGGGAAGTATTGGACTATGCAGTAACTGAAATGCCCAGAGATAAAATATTTATGGGTATTCCAAACTATGGATATGACTTTACACTACCTTTCGTTGCAGGTCAATCCCGAGCTGATTCCTTGTCAAATGTGCAAGCTGTTGAGTTAGCTAATGAGGTAGGCTCTGTAATTCAGTTTGACGAAGAATCCATGGCTCCTTTCTTCGTATATTATGACGAACAAGGTAGAGAGCATAGGGTATGGTTTGAAGATGCCAGAAGTATATTAGCAAAGTTAGATTTATATACTGAATACGGCTTCAAAGGTGTTGGCTATTGGAACATTATGAGGTATTTCCCGCAAAACTGGCTCCTAGTTAGTAATTTATATGATATTGTCAGCTTATTGTAGTTAAAAGCTTGCCATAAAAATGTAATTATACAAAAATAACAGCATATAAATAGATAAGAGCTATTGTAGGAGGGTCTTATGAACAATAAAAATTATAGAGTGATGAAATTTTTCGAGCCAGTAAATAAAAATGACAAAAGCAGAGGCTATGTAAGGTTAGATATTAGAGGAGTCCGGGGAAATATGATTGTGGCTGCGGAAAATTTAGGCCATGCAAAATCATTTAGCGAAGTTTACTTATATAAGGATAAAGATAACAAAATAAAATTAGGAGATATAAATAATAAAAAGGGAATAATTAAAAAGAGACTTACTTTCGGAAATGCCAATGCAATTGAAGATTATAATGTTTGTGCAGTGGTAAAAGACGGTAAGATCGTTTTGTATTCCAATTTATTTAATACTGTAAGCCCGGATATAGTTAGGAAATTAGAAGAAGATGAAGGGAATGTTGTTGAAAGAGAAGTAGAAACTTCTGTTAAGAAAAGAGAAGAAAGAGATGAAGATGTAAAGGAAACAGCTCAAATGGAAAAGGACTTAAAAGAAGAAGCAACTGAAAAGGCGGTAAAAAAAGAATTACAAGGAGAAAAAAAAGAAAGTAAAATAAAGGAATCAGGAGAAATAAAGGAAAGAAAAGAATACAGCCAGGATTTAGAAGCAAAAGAAGAGATACTTAAAGTAGCAAAGAAAATACAATTAGACAAATCAAAAGAGAAATTAAAGAAAAACCTTGACTATCAAGGACCTAACAGGTATGCTAAGAATCTTTACGCTACACTGAGCAACTACCAACTTGCTGAGCCTTTGTCCGTAAAGTTAAAAAACTTTGAATGGTGGTATGTACCTTATGATGATAAAGGTATGCATACGGGTATTTTGCCATATTACAATCAGATAATCAGTTCCTATTATCCTTATCCCGTATCCAGTCGCGTGACAACATGTGCAAGCTTAATGAAAAAATACGGTCATTACATTTTTGGTATTTATAAAGAAAATGATGAAATTTCAAAATTAGTATACGGAATACCCGGGGAATTTACAAAGGAAGAACAACCTTACAAAGGAATGACTGGATTTAAAAATTGGTCCTACGGAAACAAAGAAAACAAAGAAGGTAACGGTTATTGGTTAGCTTTTGTGAATCCCAAAACTGGAGAAGCGACTGATCCACCACAAGTATCAATAACTTAATACTGTACATTCTTATATAAATTTGATATAATTATTTGTAAAAAACTCCTGAAGGGGAGTTTTTTTAAGAAGATTTTTAATTGACTCATGAGAAGAAATATAATATAGTTATTTAAAACCTAACAATCTTATAGACCAACTTAAAAGGATGGATGAAGTGAAATATAAATATGTAATTTTTGACTTTGACGGCACTTTGGCCGATACAGAAGAAGCAAACTTTGTCATATACCAGAAATTAGCTGAAAAATATAAATTAAGAAATATTACTATGGATGAATTAGGCCATTTGAAAAAAATGAGCGCTAAAGATGTCATGGCCTACGTTGAAGTTAAAAAAAGATACTTGCCATTTTTACTTAAAAAAGGTAAAAACCTTTTAACACAAGATATTAAAAATATAAGTCTTTGTAAGCCGGATATTTTTAGTACAATAAAAACTCTTAGAAAGATGGGTATAAAAACGGCTATAATTACAACCAATTCAAAAACAAACGTAAAATTATTTTTAGAAGCTAACCAGGCAGAAATTTTCGACTATATTACTAGTGCCGGCATGTTTGGAAAAGAATCGAAAATGAAAAAAATTATAAGGAAAGAAAAAGTTAAGCCGGAGGAAACACTTTATGTAGGTGATGAAATACGTGATATAAATGCTGCAAGAGGTGCCGGTATTGATATAGCTTCCGTAGGGTGGGGCTATAATACGGTTGACAGTTTAAAAAAACATAAGCCAGACTATTTAATATTTGAACCTTCAGAACTTATAAAAATATGCCAGGGGAAATAAAATAATAACTAAGGAGAAGCATATGGGCAAAATGATATATACGATAAAAGCTGAACATCATAATATTGAAGATTTAACTAAAATTTTACAAGAGCATCCTGAAATTAGATTCGTTTCACTTATGGGTGTTGATATTGGAGGCAACGGTACAGATGAAAAAATACCTATAAAATTATTTTTAAAAGACATGGAAGAAATGCTAACATACGGTATTCAGACCGATGGTTCCAGTGTTGAACTTCAGGGTATTGCCAATTTAAATGATGCCAGAGTCGATTTGCTTCCAGACAAAGACTGTAATTGGTTCATTGACTATAACTATGAATATTATAATGAAGACAATGGACTGCCAGTGGGAACTTTGAAGATCCCTTCTTTTATAGTTCATAGCGGAAACTTAGTTTGCTCTAGGGCAATTTTAAAGAGAGCAACCATAAATTTTAAAAGTGAATTAAGCAAATTATTTGAGAAGCATCCTAAATTAACAGAGGATTTAGGATTTAAATATATTGAATTAGATGAAATATTATTAACAGCTGCTACAGAATTAGAAATGTGGGTAAAAACACCGGAACAGAGTGCTGATTATGAAGAACTTCATATTTCACAGGTTCTTAAAGAACAATATTGGAAAAGAACTATGGGAACAGTAAGAACTGTTCTGGAAAAAATAATGGATATGTTGGAACTCTATGACTTAAAGCCGGAAATGGCACATAAGGAAGTCGGAGGAATTACTAATAAAATCGATACAACAGGCAGAATAACTCACGTTATGGAACAGCTTGAAATTGATTGGAGATATTCAAATGCTCTTCAAGCAGCAGATAATGAAATTTTTATTAAGGAATTAATAGAAGATCAATTCAGGAATCATGGATTAGAAGTTTCCTTTAAAGCTAAGCCTATTGAAGGGGTGGCAGGTAACGGAGAACATACCCATTTAGGCGTGGCTGCAAAGTTAAAAAACGGAAAAAAAATTAATTTATTCACTCCTCCAGATATGAAAAAAGACTATTTAAGTGTAATAGGCTACGGAGGATTAATGGGAATATTAAAGAACTATGAAGTTATAAACCCTATAGTTACGGCTACTAACGATGCTTTTAACAGGCTTAAACCAGGTTTTGAAGCTCCTGTTTGTACAGTAACATCTTTAGGAGGTAGTAAGGAACAGCCTTCCAGAAACCGTTCTGTCTTGGTAGGAGTAATAAGAAATATCGACAAGCCTCATGGAACGAGGTTTGAACTAAGATCTCCAAATCCTTATTCAAATACTTACTTAGTTGTAGCTTCCTGCTACCAGGCTATGCTTGATGGGATTTTGGCAGTTACGGAAGCAGAAATGGATTGTCCTGCATTAGAAAAGGAAATATCCAAAAAATATGGTGAAGATGCTGTTTATTTAGAAAAATATAGAGAATATAGAAGCGAAAATGACGTATTTGAACATTACACCCAAGAAGAAAGGGATAAATTATACGGAAAGGCACCTGCAACTGTCTGGGAAAACATGAGTGCTTTCGAATCTAATGAAATAAAACAACAAGTATTAAAAAAGGGCGATGTTTTCACTGATGAACTTATTAATTCCTTTAAACTGGTTACTATGGAAAAATGGAAAAATGAACTGAGCGGCAGAATCATCCATGATAATATTATGATTCTTAAAACTTTTGTAAAACTACACAGTGAACATGATCATGCTACGGATTTAGATGTGGTAAACTGGGAGAGAATCGTATATTTAAAAATGAAATTAATGAAGGACAGTATGACAAAAAAGTGTATATTTACAAAAATTAAGAATGCAATTTCAGAAGGTAAGTACGATATAGCCTCGGATCTTCAGATACAAATGAACGAAAAAATGTCAGAAGTAAGGACTCTATATATAGAATACAAAAATAACATATTTTAAATAGATTTCCCTAATTCAACCTATTAAAGTCTATCAATAGAACCACTACCCTTCCGGTGGTGGTTTTTCCAATATACGCTAATTATCCCTATGTGTATTTATAACTTTACTGTTTTTTTATAAGTTTTCCTTAAAATGTTGTTGCCAAAGATATAAAATTGTGCTAATATAGTGATGAAAAACGTATTCTTATATAGGGGGTGTATTTGAATATGTTTTATAAAGCTTTAGTCATAGTAGTTAAAGGATAACGTTATTATCAGTTTTTAATGGGTTGTACTGAATTATATGGGTTTGTTATTTATCCTTTAGTTTATTAGGCTAAGCAAGAATAGTTAGGAGGAAAATTATGAGTAAAGTTCCAAGAGAAAAGAAAGAAGCAACCTTAGGAATTTCACTAATTCCTGTAATAGTTGTGGTTGCTGTATTAGCAGTAGCAATAATAGTTTTTGAACAAGACCCGCATATTCCTATATTAATAGGTGCAGCTGTAGGAGCCTTGTTAGCAGTTTATAACCTAGGTTATACTTGGGAAGAAATTGAAACAGGCATTATCGATTCAATAGGCAGTGTTATGCAAGCCATTCTAATACTTGCAGTAATAGGTATGTTAATAGGGACATGGATTGGCGGAGGTATCGTACCTACTTTAATTTACTACGGTTTGCAGATACTATCACCGTCATTCTTTTTAATTACTGCTTTATTATTGTGCAGTGTAGTTTCCGTTGCTACAGGAAGCTCCTGGACTACTGCAGGTACAGTTGGAGTAGCACTTATCGGTATAGCACAGGGACTTGGGATTTCACCGGCCTTGGCAGCAGGATGTATAGTATCCGGAGCATACTTCGGTGACAAAATGTCTCCATTATCAGATACGACCAACTTAGCACCTGCAATGGCAGGAGCAAATTTATTTGACCATATTAGACACATGTTTTACACAACAGGTCTATCCTATGCAATTGCAGCAGTAATATATATAATACTAGGACTTCAATACAGAGGTCAGCAATTGGATG
>JAAYRW010000106.1 GCA_012518555.1 Tissierellia bacterium | reverse complement strand
CTGCCCTCTTAAATGTTCTTATGAAAGCAAACATAACCCCTTATGATGTTGAAAGAAAAGGAATAGAAGATATAACATTCGAGCAAATTAAAGAAGCTGAAAAGAGAGGAAATGTAATAAAGCTTATATGTTACGGAGGAATTGAAAACGGTAAAGTAATTGCAAGAGTAAGACCGGAAGAAGTAAGCAAAAGCTCACTTCTTGCAAGTATAACAGGCACCACATCAATTGTAAGTATCACAACAGACTTAATGGGCACTGTCTCCATAGTAGAACACGGACCGGAAATAGAACAGACAGCCTATGGAGTATTTAGCGATTTGATTAGGGTGTTAAGTAATTTCTAATAAAACATCAAACAATTGTATAAAGGACAGGTAATACATATGGCAAATATTCTTGAAAGGTTAGAAAAAGTAAAAGGCAAAGCAGGTTTTTATTATAAAAATCTTGTTACAAAAGAAGAAATAGGTTTTAACGAAAATGAAACATTTTCTGCTGCAAGCGTAATAAAACTGCCCATATTAGCTGTAGTATTTAGCGAAGTTGCAAAAGGCAATGCAAAATTATCTGACTTAATAACAGTTAAAAACAGCGACAAAGTTCCCGGCTGTGGTGCCCTGTATTCATTTACAGATGAACCTACCGTAGATATACAAACCCTTTGCAATCTGTTGATTACAATAAGCGACAACACAGCAACCAACGTATTAATCAAACACTTTACAATAGAAAAGATATCAGAAGAATTTATAAAATTAGGATTAAAAGATACTAAATTAAAACGACTTTTATTTGACAGCCAAGCAAGCAAAAAAGGAATTCAAAACTTATTTACCCCAAAAGAAATAGGAATCTTGCTAGAGCAAATATATAGCAGGATATTAATAAATGAAAAAGCATCTGAAGAAATCTTAAATATACTTTTACAGCAACAAATTAATCATAAAATCCCAGGCCTGCTACCAGATATTGCAATTGCTCATAAAACTGGTGAAGACGACGGCATAACACATGATGTAGGAATAGTTTATGCAGATGAGCCATTTGTTGTATGCTTTGCATCCAATGAAACTAATGTAGCGGAATTTGAGCAATTAATTAGAGAAATATCGTATGAACTAGCAGGATAACAGACCCTGTTGGTTATGAATTGTAATGAGGAACAATTCATGTATGTAGATATTCCTTCTACCGAACTAAAAAATATACTACAAAGAAAATTTAGCGGAAGGTTTTTAAACTCGCCCTTTTTTATTCCTTCTTCAATTAGTATTTTATTTACTTCATAAGACAAGGCTTAGTAGCTGATGCTTTAGAGGACGAAGTGATTGATGCTGATGTAGTAGTTGTAGGAACTGGTATTGCAGGTCTTTCTGCAGCAGTTACAGCAGCAGAAGAAGGAGCAAAAGTTGTCCTTCTTGAGAAGATGGGAAGCGTTGGTGGAGCATCATTAGTTTGTGGCGGAGAAATATTGGCAGCAGGTACACAGATGCAAAAAGACCAAGGTATTGAAGATTCTTCAGAAAGCTTAAGAGACTATTGGATAGAAGTTGGACAAGGCAATGTAAACGAAGCAAACGGTGAATTATTCTTTAAACAATATCCAAGTTCAGGTTCATCAATTCAAACAAGTGCAACAATGGGTAGACAAGCAGGAAAAGCAGCTGCTTTGTCAGCAACAAAATAATAGCTAATTACTAATTACCGATAACATCCATGAAATCGCAAAAACTGTCCTAAAATTAGGGCGGTTTTTGTTTGTAAGGAAAATATGTTTAAATAGGCAAAGACAGTGGTATACTGTATATTATAGGTATTAAACAAAAAAAGTATAGCTATGAATTAATATTTGCAAGTAAACTCAAATAATCGCAAAACCTAATATAAAGTATAATTATTTAGAAGAACATTTTAAGGTATTTAAATAACTGGTTAATAATCTAAATAGTATATAAATTGAAAAACTGTCCTAGCTTTTAGGGCAGTTTTTATTTTGAAAAGTTATTATCAAATATTCTCGGTTATATATCATGAATCATTAGGCACTTCTACAAATTGTTAGATGTATATGGAATTATGAAATTATATTTCTATAGTTGCCAATGTATTTATATAGTCGAATATGATGATATATTTGTCATGGGACGGTAAAATAGGGTTAAGGATTAAATTTTCTTAATAAGTACCATCTTATTCTTAATGTTAAAAAGATTGACAAGGATAGATAAAGATAATATAATTGAAATTAAGGGGTAAAAGTGAAATAAAGGAAGGATAAAAAATGAAAAAAGTAAATAAGTTGTTTATTTATGTATTAATTATCACAATGTTTATTACCGTGTTTACTGGTTGTAGTGATCCAAAAATAGAGGACACTCCAAAGGAAACACCAGGAGAAACAGAAATAGGAATCTATAAGCCTGGTACTTACTCTACTATTGTTAAAGGTTTTGGTGGTGATGTAAGCGTAACTATTACAGTAGATGAGAATAATATTACTGATGTTATAATTGTAGGAGAAAATGAGACTCCTGGAATTGGTAGCCATGCAATAGAAGTATTGACTGAGTCTATAAAGGAAAGTGTAGATATAGATATCGTATCAGGGGCAACCGTTACAAGCACATCAGTTAAAAATGCCTTAGCTATTTTATTATCAGAAGCAAAAGGAGAAGACATTAGTGCAGTTAAAATGAATGACGGAACATATAATGCTTCTGCACTTGGATTTGATCTAAGAGGTCTTGTACCTGTTACTGTGAAAATTTCTGACAATAAAATTGTTGATATAGTTATAGGAGAAAATGGCGAAACCAATGGTTATTATCAATCTGTAGAAAAATATATGATTCCTCGTATTATAGAGAATCAATCAATTAATGTAGACGCTGTTACAGGTGCTACAGTAACTTCTAATGCAGTTCTACAAGGCATACAAGATTGCTTGATTCAATCGGGAGTAGATCTAGCTGCTATGTTTAAAGAAATACCAAAATCCACTAATACAGAAGAATATGATGTTGACGTAGTTGTAGTTGGGTTGGGGGGATCTGGTATGACAGCAGCATTAAGTGCAGCAGAAAACGGTGCTAAAGTAATGACTCTTGAAAAAGCAGCTAAAATTGGTGGTACAAGTGCAGTAACTAGCGGACCTATGTCTGTTAATGCTCCTAGCCACGTAGCAAGTGAAGTTGCAGATTGGCCAGATCCATTTACAGGCGAAAAAAGGATTAAAAAGGCTGGAGAACAACTTGTTGATGCTGATGCTCTTTATAAAGAATGGGTTGAATATACTACTGTAGATGGAGTTCAAGAAGCTAAAATAGATATAATAAAAGATGCAATATATAGATCTGGAGAAACAGTTGATTGGCTTACAGGCTATGGTTTTGAATTTGAACCTGCAACCGGATTTTTAGGTGGCAAGTGGAGTATTTTCTCAAGATATAAGGGAAATAAAGCTTTGACAGAAGACTTTTTTGAAAATGCTTTAAATAAATATGCAAATGAATTAGGTGGCCAATACTTACTTGAAACAGAAGCCACAGAACTAATTACTAAAGATGGAAAAGTTGTCGGCGTAAAAGCTGTGAAATATGATGGAACTGAAGTTATTGTAAATGCTAAATCAGTTATACTTGCAACTGGCGGTTTTGGCGGAAGTGACGAATTAATGAAAAAATATTTGGGTGAATCATGGAAATTATACGGTTCAGCTCAAAATGATGGTGCTGGTATTAAAATGGCAACATCAGTAGGAGCAGCTACTTATAACATTGACGTGGCACCTATGTCACATTTTTCAGCACCTCCTGTTATAATGACACAGTTTGAATCAGCATTTGACAATGATATACCTTATGGAATGGTTGCTACTGGTGAAATTTTAGCCGTAAATAAAGATGGTGAAAGATTTGTTAATGAGATGGCAATAGGATTAGATGCTTATCTTGGAGGTTCTAGATACTATACAATTTACTCAAAAGAACAAATTGATACTTTACGCGAAGAAGGCTTTGGCTTTACAGCTTCTGGACGTTATTTGAACAGAGGGGGAATTGAAGCAAATACTCCTATGGCTAATATAGATGCTGTTTTAAGTAAAGGTGTTGAATTAGGATATATTTATAAGGCTGATAGTTTGGAAAAATTAGCTGAACAAATAGGTTCAGATACAGGAAAGATGCCAAAGGATACATTACTTTCCACAGTAGAAGAATATAATATAGGTGTTGAAACAGGAAGTGATTCTATGGGTAAAGCTGCTGATAGATTTGAACGTCTTGGATCAATTAACACAGATAGCGAATATTATATTGCAGTAACAGGTGCACCTTATATCTACAGTACTTGTGGTGGTTTAGATGTAAATAAAAATATGCAAGTATTGAACACTAATGGTGAAGAAATTGAAGGATTATACGCTGCTGGAACTGATTCCATGGGTGTTTTGTTTACAAATAAAAAAGGATACACAAACTTCGGTGGTGTTGCCCAAGGTTATTGTTTCGTATCAGGTAGAATCGCTGGAGAGCATGCAGCTGCAAAATAGCACAATAAAATTACAATAAATTATAGCTCTAAAAGAAGAATTTAATAAATGAACTAAACAGTAGTCTTAATAGAGACTGTGAAATAGTTTGTGTATGAAAAATCCTCCAGGTTAAGGTATAATATAAATTAACTTAGGAGGATTTTGTTATGGCAAGAAAAAGACCAGAAAGGAAAAATTCAAAACTTATCAAGGGAAT
>JAAYRW010000105.1 GCA_012518555.1 Tissierellia bacterium | reverse complement strand
CGATTTTTCTTTTTCCATCTCCTAAATGGATATTGATAATGCCTGCCTTTCCTGACAACATACCTGCAACCCTTGCATCAGAAACAGCTCTTAAAAATTCGTCAAAGCTAGGCTGTGAGGAGCGATGGTCTGATATGGCAACTTCACCTATGCCTATTATTTTATCAACTACCATGATATCTTTCATTATATGGCCGGTTATTGTTTTTAAAGGAAGTCTGTAAGAACCTGAATACATATATGTTGTAATTCCTTCTTCCTCAAGCCCTTTAGCCTTTGCATAGAGTGAAACTAAATCTCTTGCTACTCCGTCAGTTCCCAAACATCCTACAACTGTCGTAACTCCTGCAGTGGTCAAGCCAGATAAAGTAGCCTCGGGAGTTCTAGTAGCAAAACCTCCTTCCCCGCCTCCTCCTAAAAGATGGACATGGGAATCGATAAATCCAGGTACTAGCTTTTTACCGCTACCGTCTATTTCTGCTACTTCTACAACTTCATTTAATTCTAAAGAAATTGTATGGTCTATGGCTGCGATTTTATCGCCTACTAACAAAACATCCTTTTTCCCTAAATATTCAGGTGTGTAAACTTCTGCATTTTTAATTAATGTAATCATATTTTTTCCTTTCTCAATTTATATTTTCTTTAATGTATATAAGTCTTTTCTTAGATGTTTTAATAAAGGAAATTCTTTTCTTAGCTATCCCCAAAGAGAGACAACTTAAACTTACTCATATATCCCTCCGATTTAATATAGATACTTTTGTTAATTATAAGCTATTTGTTTATACTATGCAATTATTAATAAGATGCATGGCTCCTTTAGAATATCGAAACCATGCATCCATATGTGCGTAATTCTTAATTTATTTAATTGTCTAATTGGTATGGTTCAGTTCAAATAAGGGCTTTGTTATTTATATATTTATTCTAATTCTGCAATTAATTCACCGGATACTACCCGCTGACCTTCTTTGACATGAATTTTATTTACAGTTCCTGCTAAAGGAGCTAAAACGTTAGTTTCCATCTTCATTGCCTCAAGAATGGCAATCGGCTGACCTGCCTTTACCTTTTCCCCTTCTTTAACTAAAATTTTAAATACAGTGCCTGGTATATTTGCACCAATTTCAAATTGATTGCCTGTATCTGCCATAACTTTTTCAACGTCTATATTCTTAGAAATAGGAGCATTTTTATCTTTAATTGTAACTATTCTGTTATTTCCATTTACTTCATATGTTAAATCCTTAGTACCATTATCATTTGTTCTAATATCAACTAATTTGATACTTAGTTTTTTACCTTCGGCAATTTTCACTCCGCAAGTTTCCCCTTCTTCTAAGCCATGGAAGAAAATATCACTACCCATTAACCTTAAATTAACTTCTTCTTTAGAATTTTTAATATAATCTTCAAATACTTTAGGATAAAGGGCGTAGCTCAATGCTTCTTCGTCGGTTCCTTCTAAATCGTATTTTTCTTGCAGCATCTTCTTTATAGAATCGAAATCCTCAGGAGGTAAAAGCTCTCCCGGTCTACACTTAATAGGCTCTTTATCCTTTAATACCAACTTGCTTAATTTTTCCGGGAATCCTCCTTCCGGCTGACCCATCATTCCTTCGAAGTATGAGACGATCGAATCGGGAAAGTCCATATCTTTAGCTTTCTCATATATATTTTCTTCTGTAAGGTTATTTTGAACCATAAATATAGCCATATCGCCTACAGCTTTTGACGAAGGTGTAACTTTTACAATATCACCTAACATTTCGTTTACTGTTTTAAACATTTCCTTAACTTCTTCAAATTTATGTCCTAAACCAAAACTTTCAACTTGGGGTTTTAAGTTTGAAT
>JAAYRW010000104.1 GCA_012518555.1 Tissierellia bacterium | reverse complement strand
AATTTAAAGAAACTATCCTTAAAAATGTATTAGCTTGCAAAATGTTCACATTGAATTACCCATTATTAATAGATCATATCATGCGAGAAGCAAGATTGTATTTACGATTTGTTCAAAGACTTCAAGAAAAGGGATTCATAGATATTGAAAGGGAAGCTTTAGAACAAGAAGCATTTTGGAATAGAATTATGGCAGAACATTCTAAATTCATACGTGGACTGTTAGATCCTACTGAAGAAGCTCTCCTTAATAGGGCTAATGCCTTTGCAAATGAATTTGATGAATTAACATTAGAAGCAAGGGCGGCTATGGATAGGACAATCCCATTTAACGAAGTTACAAGAGACAGCCTCCGAGCAACTAGAGGTATCAGAGACTTTAAAGCTCAAGCAACTGAAGGCTTATTGGATTGCAATATATTATCAATAATAATTCCCTTGTTAGGTGACCATACATTGCGAGAAGCTAATCATTATTTAAGACTTTTAAAACAATTTAGCAGGCGCTAAGTATGTACTGCTCCCACCCTTAAGAAGTGGGAGCTTTAATTTGATAAGTCGGATTTTATTGTTATCTTCTGTAAAATTTCATGCCCTTTTCTAATAACTTATCTTCCCAGACCATCTTCAGTATATTTAACTCCTCGCTGTAATCATCTTTTAATTCATCTTTATCATATTTTAGTTTCTCAAGTATTTCAATTGAGAAGTTTGACTCCCCATCTTCTTTCCATTCCTTTTGAAGATCTTTGTTAGGGTGAAATCCTAAATTTAATTTAAATTTTGTACTGTTTATGGTACCCTTTAGATCCTGAGTTCCTTCTATATAACAATTATCATTAATGTTAGATTTTATAATAAATACTCCCATATCCGGTTTCATGTTCTTATACTGTTCCTTTAATTCTTTTCTTCTATCCATAGATTAACACCTCTCTTTTTAACTTTCAGTTTTACCATTGATCCTCCATATAATGGTTCCTATAATAAATCCAACTATTGCTGGCATAAACCAGCCGAATCCATAGTCAAAGCCAGGCAAATATATGTGAGCAAAGCCAATTAATTTATCCATTATTACAGTTTCTTTAATGTCATCCGGTAATGCATTACATAAATCGAAAAATGCTGCAATTATTGTAAAGGTAGTTGTCCATCTGTATATATCCCTTTGTTTATTAATAATTGGTGCTAATAATGATAATATAATTAAAGTAATTGCCAGCGGATAGAGGAACATAAGTACCGGTAATGACAGCTGAACAATTTTATTTAATCCAAAGTTAGCAATAATAAAGGAAAAAACAGTAAATATTACTGCATATTTATTATAGGACACTGAATTTGGGAACATTTCACTAAACATTTGAGCGCAGGAAGTAATTAAACCGATTGCTGTTTTCAAGCAAGCAACTGTTACAATGGCAGCCAACAATACTTGGCCTACAATTCCAAAGTAATGTTCACTAACCATGGACATTATTGTTCCTCCGTTATCAGCAGTACCTACACTAGCCAGGCTTGTTACTCCCATATAAGCCAAGGATGCATATATAACACTCATTCCAATTAAACATACTAATCCAGATTTACATGTTTCAATTGCTTTTCTTTTTGGATCCTTTATGCCTAAGTTTTCAATGTTTGAAATAATTACAATTGCAAAAGCAAGAGAAGCTAAGGCATCCATTGTGTTATATCCATCTAACATTCCGGTAAATAAAGGTTTATCAATGTAATTCCCCTGGGCTGGAAATTGACTTATCTGTCCCATTGGGTTTACATAGGTTGCAATTATTAATATTGATAGAAGCGCCACGAATGTAGGATTGAGATATTTACCAACCCAATCTATAATTCTCCCCGGTCGCAATGAAAAATAAAGTGTAACTACAAAGAAAATCAGCGAAAATAAAAATAATCCTAATTGTAGATATTCCTTAGAAATAAAAGGATTCAAACCTACCTCAAATGCGACAGTAGCAGTACGGGGAATTGCAAATAGAGGCCCAATTGTTAAATATAGCGCACTTGTAAACAAAATCGAATATATTCTATTAACAGGTTTTGCCATAGCAAGTAAATTCTCACTTTGTGAAAGGGCAGTGGCAATAACTCCTAACAGTGGAAGTCCTACTCCTGTAACTAAAAATCCAATAGTTGCTTGTAATGTATTGCTACCGGCTGCCTGTCCCATTTGCACAGGAAATATCAAATTACCTGCTCCAAAAAATAGTCCAAACAATAATGAACCTACTAATAAATTCGATTGAAAATTAAGCTTTTCTTTCATAAGTAATACTCCTTGATGTTTATATAATAATGCTAATAAAAACTTTTTTGCAAAGAATCTGTGTCAATAAAAAGAACCGTCACCTAAAATATAAGGGCTCAATGTTTAATTATAGCTTACTTCATCTGTTTTATCAAAGAGTATTTGATAAAATTTTATTTATAATTTAATCTAATCTTAAAGCTAAGTTTTGTTCATTATTATAGTTGAAAAGAGGAAAAATATTCAAAGGATTGAGAACTATTTAGTATAGAACTCAATCCTTTTGACTATAGCTGCCTAAGTT
>JAAYRW010000103.1 GCA_012518555.1 Tissierellia bacterium | reverse complement strand
AGTTTAATTATAACTGTTGTATGGGGATTTGTTTTAGTAATTATATCAATTTTTGTTGGAAGAAAGTTATCACAACATATTGCAGAACCTATCAACAAAACCGCAGCTAGGTTGAATTTACTGTCAGAGAAGGCTGATTTAGATACAGAGGTTGAGGTAATTGATAGAAGTGATGAGGTGGGTTTATTAACTAAATCCTTAGATAATACAATCACTAGTCTTAGGGCAATAATATTGGATATATCAGAGCATCTGGCGGCAATGGAAAATGGAGATATGACAGCTACAGTTACTATGGAATATAGAGGTGGTTTTGCCTCCATTAAAGAGTCCATTACTAAATTACTTTATGCTAATAACTATTTGTCTAGCCAGATACAGCAAAGTGCAAATCAAATAGGAAATGGGGCTGAACATGTGGCAGCAGGTGTTCAGGCTTTGTCCCAAGGTTCGACAGAGCAAGCCAGTGCAATTCAGGAGCTTGCAGCTACTATAGATGAATTAAGTGAGCAAACGAAACAGAATGCTACTAATGCAGAGATAGTAAGAAAGGAATCAGAAGGGGCTTCTGTTGAGCTTAAAAAGGGAAATGAGCAAATGGACAATATGTCCTTAGCAATAAATGAAATAAAGGAAAGTTCTATTGAAATTTCTAAAATAATTAAGACAATAGATGATATTGCTTTTCAAACTAATATACTTGCCTTGAATGCAGCAGTTGAAGCATCACGGGCAGGAGCCGCGGGCAGGGGGTTTGCTGTAGTAGCTGATGAGGTTAGAAACCTTGCTTCTAAAAGTGCTGAGGCAGCTAAGAATACTACTAAACTTATTGAAAATTCATTGATGGCTGTGGAAAATGGTGTTACTATAGCCGATAAAACGGAAGAATCATTTAAAGAAATTACAGAAAAGGTATATAGAACTATTAACCTTGTAGAAAAAATTTCTGAAGCATCTGTTCAGCAGGCAGAAGCTACATCTCAAGTTTTACTAGGTGTTGAACAAATTGCCTCTGTCGTTCAGACTAATTCTGCAACGGCGGAAGAAAGTGCAGCAGCTAGTGAAGAGCTTAGTGCACAGGCCCAGTTGTTGATGGAATTACTAGATGGAATTAAAGTAAAAGAAAATATATAGCAGGGTAAAAAAATAATATGGAAGCAGACTGTATCCATATTATTTTTTGTGCTGGGTATGGGAGGTAAAGTTTTCTATATTCGTCAAAATTAAAAAGTTATTGCTGTCAATTATAAACTCTGATGAATTAATATTTTTCATATAATCAACTATACTTTCTTCAAACTTTAAAGTTGTTTCTTCGCTACTTAAATTAACTGCTATAACTATTCTGTTTGTATCTTTGTATCTTTCAAATACAAAAATACCTCTATCGTGAATTAAGCATTTATATTCTCCCTCTCTAAATATATTATTTCTTCTTAAATGGGCTAAGAACTTATAATGATTTAAAATTTCTTTATTTTCATTTCCCCAAGGGTAGCATCTTCTGTTAAAAGGGTCTTTCCATCCTTCTAAACCCACTTCATCCCCGTAGTAGATGCATGGTATTCCAGGAAGGGTAAATTGTAGTAAAGAAGCAATTTTTAGAAGTTTAATTCCTTTTTTAAGTTCTTCTTCCGAAAGCTTACTTTCTGCCATTTGGCTTTTGCTTGAGGGTAGGAACTTACTTCCTAAAACTGTTAAGATTCTTTCTGTATCATGTGTTCCAAGGATATTCATAAGACAATTAATTGTATAAGGAGGATATGTTTCCATAATTTTATTCATAGTATTGTATAATAGGGTACAGTCTTTATTTTTAACGTACTGAATAATTCCATTTCTAAGAGGATAGTTTGTTACAGAGTCTAATTGTTCTCCTAACAAATATCCTTTAAGTTTATTGTAGGAATATTTATTTGCAGCATCTTCCCAAACTTCGCCTATTATTAACCTATCTTCTTTTTCTTTTTTTATGGAAGTACGCAGTGTATGGAGAAATTCGTCTGGCAGTTCATCTGCAACGTCTAAACGCCATCCCATAACACCTAGCTTTTGCCAGTGTTGTATTACGCCATTTTCTCCTGTTATAAATTCTATATAAGATGGATTGTTTTCATTTATTTCTGGTAATGTTTCTATACCCCACCAGCTTACATAGTTATCATTCCACTTATTAAAGGTGTACCATTCATAGTAGGGCGAGTCTTTGCTTTGGTATGCACCTAGGGAATGGTAACTAGCATTTTTGTTGAAATATATACTATTACTTCCCGTATGGCTGAAAACTCCGTCTAAAATAATATATATGCCGTATTTTTTTGCCTGGTGGCACAATTCTTTAAGAGTGTCTTCCTCTCCAAACATAGGGTCGATTTTATGGTAGTCCCCCGTATCGTATTTATGGTTTGAATAGGCTTCGAAAATGGGAGAAAGGTAGATAATACTTACGCCTAAACTAGCAATATAGGGTAATTTTTCTTTTATACCCTCTAAATTGCCGCCAAAAAAATCATTGTTCAGTATTTCGCCTTTTTCATCGGGTAGGTAATGGGGAGTTTCACCCCAATTACGGATAAGAGCACCTTCTTTAGGAATTACTTTTCTTCTGTAAAATCTATCAACAAATATATGATATATTATTCCGCCTTTAGCCCAAGAGGGAGTTAAATAATTTTCATGGTATATGAGCAATTCATAGTTTTCTGATTTTTCTTCACCAAAAATAAAGGAATAATAGTAATGGCCATATTCCTTTATAGAAAGCTGTGCTTCATATAAATCATAATTTTTTTCCCTAGATATCCACTGCATTTTTGTTTTTGAGTGGAGGTGTTTATAGTAATCTTGTCTTTTTTCAACTAAAATTTCAGGGATAGGCCTATTGCCTTTTATAAATATTTTAAATCTTATTTCATCCTTAGCTTTTATCCCACCTTGAGGATATCTGTAAAAATCAGACCTAGAATCAAATATATACATAGAATCCCCCTAATGTCATTGCTGTATCTTCTTTAAGGTTCAACATAGGATTAAATTGCTTTTATTCCCCAGATATTATTTGCATATTCACCTACTGTTCTGTCAGAAGAAAAGTATCCTGCAGAAGCTATGTTCATTAATGAATGTTGGTTCCATTTTCTTTTATGGCTGTAATAAAGTTTAGTTGCTTTTTCACTAACTTCCATGTAGCTATCAAAATCGGCAAAACACATATAGGGATCTCCTACCACAGGGCCTCCTATTAAATATCTTGAAATAGATTCAAAGGATTTTCCCATTCCTTTATTTAAAAAGTCAATTATTTTCCTAAGCTTTTGATTTTTTTGGTAGTATAGTACTGAAGAGTATCCATTTTTCCATAAATCTTCAACTTCGTAGTCTTTCATTCCGAATAAGAAAAAATTTTCTTCTCCTACTTCTTTGATTATTTCCACATTGGCGCCATCGTAAGTACCTATGGTTAAGGCACCGTTTAACATGAATTTCATATTTCCTGTTCCACTTGCTTCTTTTCCTGCTAAGGATATTTGCTGGCTTATTTCACCGGCAGGAATTATTATTTCAGCTAAACTAACAGAATAGTTTTCTAAAAACACAACATTTATATATTTTTTTATTAAAGGGTCATTATTTATATATTGGCTTAGGGCATAAATAAGTTGAATTATTTCTTTTGCCCTATGGTAACCGGGAGCCGCTTTTGCAGCAAATACAAAGCTTTCTGATAGAATGTCAGTTTTTCCTTCTTGAATATCTATAATAATACTTATAATTCTAAGGACGTTGAGTAGCTGTCTCTTATATTCGTGGAGTCTTTTTGCCTGTATATTAATTATTGAATCAATATTTAACTCTATTGAGTTATGTTTTTTTACGTATTCTGCAAGTATCTTTTTATTTTCGTACTTTATTTGATCTAATTTTTTTAAAATATGGTCATCATCTTTGTAAGCTTTAAGCTTAGTAAGTTCTTTTGGCTTAGTACGATAATCAGGACCAATCAGATCATCAATCAGATTGCTAAGCAAAGGATTAGCTTGATTTAGCCACCGCCTGTGGGTTATGCCGTTAGTAACATTTAAAAATTTATCTGGACTATATTCATAGAAGTTTTTAAATATAGTTCTTTTTAAAATTTCTGAGTGTAAACTTGCAACTCCGTTTACTTTGTGACTGCCAATTATGCATAAGTTAGCCATATTTACTCTTCCATAGCCGAATATAGACATATTTAAGGCCTTATCATAGCTATTGTATTTAGCAGCAGCTTCTTCTAAGAAACGTCTATTTATTTCCTTTATTATAGTGTAAATTCTCGGAAGTTTGGTTCTTACTATATTTTCATCAAAAGTTTCTAAAGCTTCTGCCATTACCGTATGATTTGTATATGAAACTGTATTAACTACTAAATCCCATGCTTTTTCCCATGAATAATTATGTTCATCCATAAATATACGCATAAGTTCGGGAATTATTAGAGCAGGATGGGTGTCGTTTATATGAATTGCATTTTTTTCGCTAAAATTATCTATTGTTTCATGTTTCTTTAAATGATATTTAACTATATTTTGAGCTGAGGCGGAAACTAAAAAGTATTGTTGTTTAAGTCGAAGTATTTTACCTTCATTGTGGTTATCGGCAGGGTACAAAACTTTAGAAATCGCTTCTGCCATTGAATCTTCAGATAAGGCTCTAATATAATCTCCTTGTGAAAATAAGTTCATGTCAAAGCTGTTTAAACTTTTAGCTTCCCAAAGCCTTAGTAAACTAACCCCCTGACTATTATGTCCCGAAATCATTAGGTCATAGGGTATTGCTTCCACTTCTGTTGGAAGATCATGGTATACCTTTAGTCCTTGAGAGGCCCACTCTTCCCTTATACTGCCGTCAAATTTAATTATTACCCTTTCTTCTGTCCTAGGCATAAGCCATACGTCTGAAACAGTAAGCCAGTCATCAGGTAGTTCTGTTTGCCAACCGTCAATTAGTTTCTGTTTGAATAGACCGTACTCATATTTAATTGAAAATCCTGTTGCCGGATAATTTTGTGTAGCTAATGAATCCATAAAACAGGCAGCAAGCCTGCCTAAACCTCCGTTGCCTAAACCCGGGTCTTTTTCTATTTCATACAACTCCTCAGGGCTAACCTTGTATTTTTTTAAGGCTTCTTTTGCCTCATCTTCTATATTTAAATTATAGAGGTTATTTTTTAGCGATTTACCTATAAGGAATTCCATACAAATGTAGTAAACTTGCTTACCATCCTGCATATTGTTAAATTCATTTCTTTTTCTTAAAAGTAAATCTCTTATTACTATTGAAAGAGCCCTATAAACTTGGGTTGGATTGGCACTTTCAGCTTCTATATTCCAATATCGAATAATTTCCTCATCAATTAAACTGTTAATGACTTTCGCATCGATTTTTGCCATTATCATTCTCCTATGTCTAATAAGCTAAGATACATATTATAATATTTTTCAGCAGATTTAGCCCAGCTGAAATCTACATTCATTACTGTTTCTATCAATTTTCTCCAGTCTTCTTTATTTTCATACACCTTTAATGCTCTTTTAACTGCACTACAAAGTGCTTCCGGACTTTCTTCCTTAAAGGTAAAACCGTTACCTCTTCCAAGACTTGCATCCTTTATTGAATCTTTAAGGCCTCCCGTTTCTCGAACTATTGGAATTGTGCCGTAGCGGGAAGAAATCATTTGAGCTATACCACAAGGCTCACTTATTGAAGGCATGAGGAACATATCTGCTCCTGCATAAATTTTTCTTGCTAGATCGGAATTAAAATCAATTTTAGCGGATACTTTATCGTGGTAGCTGTCCTCTAGGGAGTTAAAGTACAATTCGTATCCTCTATCTCCTTTACCTAGTATGACAAATTGAACCTTTTCCTTTAATATTCCTTCCATAGCATTTATTATTAAGTCAAAGCCCTTATGCTTAACTAATCGAGATATTATTCCAATTAGGGGAATATCTTTGTCTTGAGGAAGTCCTGTAAGTAGCTGCAAGTTTTGCTTATTTAAATATTTTTTTTCTATAGTTTTTATGCTGTAATTTTCAAACAGTGCTTCATCAGTTTCCGGATTATAAACTTCCGTATCTATTCCGTTTAATATTCCTCTTATTTTAGAGGAGTTTTTCTCTATAATTTTAGCTAAACCTTTGGCATAATAATCATCAAAAATTTCCTTTGAATAACTTTCACTTACAGTACTGATAAGATGGGATGTTTCCATAGCCCCCTTTAATAAGTTAATTACTCCATTGTATTCGACTATTCCTTTTTCTTTTCCATGTAAATCAAAAACATCTTCTGCAATAGCTAAATCAAATATTCCTTGGTATTCTATGTTGTGAACTGTAATAATTGACTTAATATTTTTATAATCTCTATAATTTGAGTATTTTGTAGTTAAATAAGTAGCTACTAAGGATGTTTGCCAGTCATTGGCATGAACTATGTCTGGCATAAATTCGATCATAGGAAGTATGTATAAAACTGCTTTGGAGAAAAATGCAAATCTTTCTCCATCGTCAAAGTGACCGTAGCATTCACTTCGTTTAAAATAGTATTCATTGTCTATGAAATAATATGTAAGGTTGTTTAATTTCTTTTTAAAAACACCGCAATATTGCTGCCTCCATGCCAGAGGAACAGATGTTTTTCCTATAAACTCAAAATCATTTCTGTTCCATATTCCCTGGTAGAGAGGAAGGACAATCCTAATATCTATTTTATCTTTATATTTTTCTGCCAATGCTTTAGGTAGTGACCCTGCAACTTCTCCAAGTCCCCCAGTTGCAATATAGGGAGCAGCTTCTGATGCTGCAAATAATACTTTTATTTTATTCATATTATACTCCTATACTATTGAATTTTTTTTAATAAAGAAGGGACAGTTGGAATATCCCAACAATACTCTGTCTTTGTTCACATGTGCATATGTATCGGTTATTATAGAGTTTAATTGTGCATTATCTCCTATAATACTGTGTTGCATAATAATTGAATTTTTTACTATTGCCTCTTTACCTATTTTTACACCTCTAAAAATTATAGAATTTTCAACCCTACCTTCTATAATGCAACCACTTGCGATTAATGAATTTTTTACTACTGCCTCCTTACAATACTTAGTTGGTGTAGAGTCTTTTGTCTTAGTATAGATAGGTCCTGTTTTAGAGTAAAAAATATTTTGTAGCCTATCAATATTTAAAAGTTTCATACTATTTTCATAATAACTTTGAAGAGAGTCAATATGTGCAAAAAATCCTTGGTATTCATAGCCGTAAATTCTTAATGAATGAACTTTTGCTGCTAATACGTCATAGCTAAAATCTTTGTAATTTCTTGCAATAGCATCGTATATGAGAGATTCTAAAAATTCTTTGTTCATAATCCAGGTATTAAGCCCAATATTATAAGTACCTTTAGTAATAGGATATACTAAAATATCATCTGCTCTTCCTTCTTCATCGAATTCATACAATATTTTGTGGACGGAATTGCTTTTATCTATTTCTGTTCTTATATATAAAGCTGTTATATCTGAGTTTTTTTCCTCATGATATTTAATTACTTTTCTATAATCAATATCATAGATCATATCGCAGTCTGATAAAACTACGTATCTTTCTTTTGAAGATGAAATATAATCTAAAACTCTTTTTAAAGCATCTAATCTTCCTTGGTATAATCCATGGTTTTCCCCTACGGCATAAGGAGGAAATATCAATACTCCGCCTTTTTTTCTTGATAGGTCCCAATCTTTTCCTGAGCCTATATGTTCCATTAAAGAACGATAATTACTTTTCGTTATAACACATATTTTATTTATACCGGAGTTAACCATATTAGAAAGGGAAAAATCAATTAATCTATATCTTCCGCCAAAAGGTATGGCAGCTACAGAACGATGAGACGCTAATTCCGTCATATTCCAATCTTGAATATCTGAAAAAATTATTCCTAAAGCATTCATATTATCCCTCCTGCTTTATTACACTTTCACGGGGTATTACCGTTATTTTTGTATTTTCTGCCATAGCTTTTCCTATCTTAAGGTTAGGCCCTATTTTTACCATTTCATCAATAATCGAATAGTTAATAATAGAATTTTCCTTTACTTCTACATCTGCCATTATTACTGAATCTCTTATTACAGCATTTTCTCCTATAGTTACTCCTGAAAAAATTATTGAATTTTCCACCCTACCTAAAATTACTGCCCCTTCGGAAACTATGGAGTTTTTAACTTCAGCATCCTTACTTATATAGTGAGGAGGCTTTTCCGCATGTCTTGAATATATTACCCAATCATCGGACAAATCAAAGATATTTTCATCTAAGAGATCCATGTTAGCCTGCCATAATGAATCGATAGTTCCAACGTCCTTCCAATATCCTTTAAAGTTATAGGCATACATTTTTTCATTAGAGTTAAGCATTAGAGGAATGAGATCTTTTCCGAAATCATTAGTTGAATTAGGATTATTTTCATCAATTTCAAGGTATTCCTTCAGTTTACTCCATTTAAATACATAGATACCCATGGATGCTTGGTTGCTTTTAGGTTTTTTTGGTTTTTCTTCAAAATCTATAATTCTTCCTTCTTCATTTGAACTTAAAATACCAAAGCGTGAGGCCTCTTCCATGGGAACATCGATTACCGATATTGTACAGTCAGCATCTTTTTCCTTGTGATACTTTATCATTAGGGAATAATCCATTTTATAAATATGGTCTCCTGATAAAATAAGTACGTATTCAGGTTTATAAAGATCAATGAAATTCATATTTTGATAGATAGAGTTAGCAGTTCCTGAATACCATTCTGAATCCCCCACTCTCTGGTAAGGAGGCAATATTTGGATTCCCCCGTGCATTCTGTCTAAATCCCAGGACTTCCCATCACCTATATATGAATTTAATAATAAGGGTTGGTACTGGGTTAAAACACCAATTGTATCTAAGCCTGAATTAACACAATTTGATAGGGCAAAGTCAATTATTCTGTACTTTCCTCCGAAGGGAACGGAGGGTTTTGCAATTTTTGTAGTAAGAGCCCCTAATCTACTACCTTGCCCTCCTGCCAGAAGCATGACAACACATTCCTTTCTAGTTAACTTCATAAGTTTTTCCCCCTTTTTTGCTAAGACTTTTCTTTAAAATAATAATTGAAAGCGGTGGCAATGTTAATGATATATTTGAACTATATCCATGGATAGAACCGGTGGAGGATATTATTTTTTCTTTGTTTCCGCTTCCTGTCCCTCCATATCGTTCCTCATTTGAATTAAATATTTCTGTATAAATTCCTTTAGAAGCACCGATTAAATAATTATGTCTTTCCTTAGGAGAGAAATTAATTACGACAATTAATTCTTCGCCTTTTTTGTTAATTCTTTTAAAAGATATAATATTCTGTTCGAAATCATCACTGGCAATCCACTTAAAGCCATCCCAGGAATAATCGACTTCCCAAAGAGGTGAATTTTTTAAATAGAATTCATTTAATTCTTTAATATAGGTATTTAGTTTTTGATGATATTCGAAATCTGTCATGAACCACTCAATTTCGCTGTTGAAGTCCCATTCTTTAAATTGACCGATTTCATATCCCATAAAGTTAAGTTTTTTGCCAGGATGAGCTATCATAAAACCTAAAAGCACTCTTACGTTGGCGAACTTTTCTTCATAGGGACCGGGCATTTTATTTATTATAGATTTTTTGCCATGGACTACTTCATCGTGTGATAAAGGAAGTATAAAATTTTCACTGAAAGCATAATGGAGTGAAAATGTAATATTATTATGCTTATATTTTCTAAAGAAGGGGTCTGTTTCCATATATTCTAAAATGTCGTTCATCCATCCCATATTCCATTTAAAATTAAATCCCACCCCCCCTAAGTAAGGAGGCTTAGTAACCATTGGCCAAGCTGTAGATTCTTCCGCAATCATCATAGTATTTGGAAAGTCTTTAAATACTGCTTTATTTAGTTTCTTTAAAAAGGTAATTGCTTCTAAATTTTCATTTCCTCCATATATATTAGGAGTCCATTCCCCTTCCTTTTTATCGTAGTCTAAATAAAGCATAGAACTTACTGCGTCTACTCTTAATCCATCAATATGATAAAGATCCAGCCAGAAGATTGCGTTAGATATTAAAAATGACTGAACTTCAGTTTTCCCGTAATCAAATTTATGAGTACCCCAACTTTTAATTTCTCTCTTTTGAGGATCTTCGTATTCATAAAGCCAACTTCCGTCAAATTTGTAGAGCCCATGTTCATCTTTTGGAAAGTGAGCAGGAACCCAGTCAAGTATTACTCCAATACCATGTTGATGGCATTGGTCAATAAGGTATTTTAAGTCGTCGGGCTGTCCGAAACGTTTGGTTGGTGCATAAAAACCGGCAACTTGATAGCCCCAGGACCCGTCATAAGGATATTCCATAATAGGCATAAGTTCTATATGAGTATAAAAGTGTTCCTTAAGGTGGTTTATTAGAAGAGGGGCAATCTCTTTATATGTATAAAAATCCCCGTTCTCTTTACGTTTCCACGAGGATAAATTAACTTCATAAATATTTACAGGCATTTCATGGAAGTTGACTGTTTTTTTATAATTTTGCCAATTTTCATCCTTCCATTGATAATTACTTTTATATGTTATGGATGCCGTTTCCATCCTTGTTTGGGAGGAAAAGGCAAAAGGGTCAGATTTATAAATATCAATATTATCGACTGTCGTAATCATATATTTGTATAGTTGACCTTCTTTTATTCCCTCAACAAATAATTCCCAAATACCCCCCTTAGATATTTTCTTCATTTCAAATTTCGGGTTTTTCTGCCAATTACAAAAACTGCCCGCAAGATGCACTTTTTTTGCATTAGGGGCCCATACCCTGAACACAGTGCCTTTTTCTATAATATGCGAGCCTAAAAAATTATATGAATAATAGTTTGTACCTTGATGAAATAAGTAAACTGGTAATTGATCCTTCTTTTTCATAAATACCCCTGCTAATTCATGAATTGTAAATGTTTTCTAATTAAATTATACAATAGAAATGAAAATTTATAAAGAAGTTATTTAGATATAGAGTGCCTATACTATAATATATACCTACTTTTAGACAATTTTAAACAAAAATACGATTCCTCATTAGGGTGTTTTACAGATTAATTTTATTCTCTAATAAATATCCAGAAAATCCAGTTAATATAATTATTTGGATAATTGAAACAACAATCATGGGAAGAAAGATTATCGTTAATGTCTCTGGTGTAATTCTTCCTGTACTTGCTAAAATGTTCATGGACTCGTAATAAGGGGCTACATTTCTTAAGGAATCAAAGAACCAGCTTGACAAATTTGTAATTATCCAGTTTATAAACAAAAATATTATAAAACTTAAAAGTCCGCCAAATTTTACTTCTGAAAATAAACTTTTTCTTATAGTTATAGCAGTATAAACAGTAGT
>JAAYRW010000102.1 GCA_012518555.1 Tissierellia bacterium | reverse complement strand
ATATGAGAAGAGACATATTTGAACATCTTCAGGATTTGCCCTTTGTATTTTTTGATGAAAATAAAACCGGAAGCCTTTCGTCCCGAATTATAAACGATTTAATGGATATATCAGAACTTGCCCACCATGGGCCTGAAGATTTATTTATTTCTTTAGTAATGCTTATAGGTTCTTTTATTATGCTTAGTGCCATAAACTTTCCTCTTGCATTAATCGTATTTTCAATAGTACCACTGTTAGTGTTGGTAGCCATGAAACTTAGAATTAGAATGGCTGATACCTTTTTTGAAACTAGGGTAACTATTGGAGAAGTTAATGCAACTATTGAAAATAGTATTTCAGGTATAAGAGTATCAAAGGCCTTCAGCAATAAAGAAAAAGAAATTGAAAAGTTCGATAAAAATAACAGTTTGTTTAAAAACGCTAGAAAAAAAGCCTATAAAGTAATGGCAGAATTTCATGTAGGTTCTTCTTTTATTATAGATTTCCTAAATATATTAGTACTAAGTGCAGGAGCTATATTCTTTTACAGAGGCTGGATTAATTTTGGAGACTTTGCTGCCTTCTTGCTATATATAGGAAATTTCTTAAATCCTATAAGGAAATTAGTTAACTTTGTAGAGCAATACCAATCAGGAATTTCAGGTTTCAAAAGATTTACGGAAATTATGGATACGGAAGTTGAAAAAGACGAACCAGCTGCAAGGGATATCTACAAGGTAGATGGTAAAATAAAGTTTGATAATGTAACTTTCGCTTATGATAGTAATCAAGAAGTATTAAAAAATATTTCACTTAATATTAAAGCAGGTCAAACAGTAGCCTTTGTAGGACCTTCCGGTGGAGGAAAAACAACCTTATGTCACTTAATACCTCGCTTTTATGAAACTGAAGAAGGAGAAATTAGTATTGATGGCATAAACATTAAAGATTTTACACGGAAATCCCTTAGAAAAAACATAGGTATAGTTCAACAGGACGTATTCCTTTTTACAGGAACAATTTATGAAAATATTTTATGTGGTAGGTATACGGCTACTGAAGAAGAAGTTTACCAGGCAGCAAAAAATGCAAATATCCACGATTATATAATGTCATTACCGGAAGGATACGACACTTATGTAGGAGAAAGAGGAGTTAAACTTTCTGGAGGACAAAAACAAAGAATATCTATTGCAAGAGTATTTTTGAAAAATCCGCCTATATTAATATTAGACGAAGCTACTTCTGCTCTTGATAATGCTACAGAATTATTAATACAGCAATCTTTAGAAGCACTATCAAAGGGAAGGACTACTGTAGTTGTAGCTCATAGATTATCTACAATTAAAAATGCTGATGAAATTATTATATTAACTGATAAAGGCATCGAAGAAAGAGGAAAACATCAAGAGTTGTTAGCTAATAATGGTATGTATGCAGAATTATATAATTCTCAATTTGTAAATATATAAGGAGTTTTATATGAAGGTAACAGTTATCGGTCATTGGGGAGGCTTCCCCAAAGCAGGAGAAGCAACTTCCGCTTATCTTATAGAATATAATAATTACAAACTTTTGTTAGAATGTGGCAGTGGAGTTGTAAGTTCACTACAAAAAGTAATGGATCTAAAGGATTTAGATGCAGTATTAATCAGCCACTACCATTACGATCATTGCTGCGACCTAGGTCCCTTACAGTATGCTATACAAATTAAAACCCAACTTCAAGAAATTCATAAACCCCTACCAATTTACGCACCAGATGGGGAATTTTTCAACTTACTTAAATGGGAGGATTACACTTACGGGGTAAGTTTTAAGGAAGAAAGTATATTGAATTTAGGTCCTTTTGAAATAAGTTTTATAAAGAATGTTCATCCACTGGAAGCATATAGTATAAAGATAAAATGTGGCGATAAGGTACTTTCTTATACCTCAGATACTTCTTATTTTGATGTTCTGCCGGAATTTTTCAATAATTCAGATCTTTTGATTTGTGAGTGTAGTTTCTATGCTCATATGGACGGTACAAAAGCAGGACATTTAAACAGTTTCCAAGCAGGGATGTTAGCAGAAAAAGCTAATGTTAAAAAATTACTTCTAACCCACCTTCCTCACTTTGGTAATTTAGATAATTTAAAAATTCAAGCCAAAAAGCATTACGAAGGAGATATAACTTTAGCAAGTTATTTAATGGAAATAAAGATATAAGGTCTGAGGACCTTTTTTATAGAAAGATGAGCCTATCTATTATTAGTAGTTAGGCTCATAGGCTTTTGTTAATGTAAAGAGACTGGGAGATTACCTGCCCATTATTAACTGAACTTGGATAGAAGTGTTTGAACAGTGACCCTTTGTCGTTCTTCCCCGCTTATATCCATTAAGATTTTTCCCGAATCCATCATTATGGTGCGGGTTCCCATTTCTAAGGAGGAACTTATATTATGTGTGATCATCAGACTAGTAATATTGTTTTCTGAAACAATTTTTTTAGTAAGTTCCGTTACAGACTTGGCACTGGAAGGATCTAATGCAGCCGTATGTTCATCTAATAATAATAGTCGTGGTTTTACTAATGTTGCCATAACTAGGGTAACAGCCTGTCTCTGACCTCCTGATAACAAACCTATCTTAGTATTCATCCTATCTTCAAGCCCTAAATTAAGTGTTGATAGATGTTCTCGCAAATAATTTTTTTCTTTCTTGGAGGGAACCGCCATGATATTTTTATTTGTACTACGCATATAGGCAATTATTAAATTTTCACCTACAGTTAAGTTTGGAGCAGTACCTTTCATAGGGTCCTGAAAAATACGCCCTATAAATGATGCTCTTTTATGTTCCGGCATATAAGTTATATCCTTCTTGCCTAATATTATTT
>JAAYRW010000101.1 GCA_012518555.1 Tissierellia bacterium | reverse complement strand
TTTAGCTGAATACAGGTATAAAACTATTAACCGCCTTTTTAATCAAGAACCTGGGGCGAGCCTGTTGTAATAAATTAATCTCCAGTAAATTACAGCCCCCAAACCCCTGGTACATAAGGCTTTTTAGCAGCCTAAATTATGGTAAAATATGCTCTTTTCATTCTCTCTCACACTTTTTACTTCCTTGCAAGCATAAAGGTTAAAACAGTTAATACTGCTACCGGAAAGAATACTCGGGAAACTAAAAAATAGATAAAATTTATCTTTGCTTCTATCCGTTCTAATATATCCATTCACATTACCCCCTTTATATCTTTGAAATACTATTACCGCTCACCCTGGCTTCACTCTTTTACCAAATAATAGGTGCTTTTTGCAAATATGCATATTAAGAGAGTAAGAGAACAAGCAAATAAGCCGGTCCGGGACCAAACCCTCTATATATACTTTGGGTGCTTTTTGTTTAAAGCCAATTAGTAAGTGGAGAATAAGTAGGAAGTAAGCAGGGAAAGGAGAATAAAATGAAAAAAGGGTAAAAAGGGTGAAGAGTGATTGGCTAAAAAAGTAAAGTGGGATCTTTCTTTAAATCTTCTTCTGTATAGTATGCGAAATCTTTTTTGCCTAATTTTTTCCTACGCTCAACAGCAGGGATAATCTTTAAAGAATCTTTAAGTATTTTTTCCATATCATTTTTTTCTTTTGTTATGGTAATGGTTTTGCCCCCCGGTTCCTCTATTTCGATTTTGTAACGGTTAGGTTTTTTTCTGCAGCCATCTCCATAACTTTCGTTTCTTGAAAGTATTTGTATATGCCCAGCTTCGCTCAGCTTGTTGATTATTTTGAAACAAGTCATTTTATGGAGTCCAGTTGCTTCAGCCATTTGCTCGAATGTCATATAAAAACCTTTGTTAGTCCCATATCTTTTAGAGTGGACTAAAAGCGAAAAGTAAAGCAGTTTTTGATTTTTAGTTTTAATATTTAATACTTTCCTAACTTCGGCATCACTTATTGTAATATCCCTTCCCGCTAACACGAACCTATAGCCCTTCTTTTCTATACTGTTAATAATTCCGTCAATGTCTTTGATTACTTCTTCCCAGGAAGAACTGTAAGTCTCTTTGGACTGGTTAGCCATGAAATCTATAAGTTTTTCCCTTGTTTCTTCTGTAGTCATATTTTCATAATCTATATAGTAAGTACCGAGAAGGAATAAACTCTTGTGGCGCACTCCTTTCCGGGGCAGCCCATTTTCTAAAAGTCTTTCAACATTTTTGAGGGCTTTCCCAATATCGCTTCTATCGCTATATATATCTAAGTCTTTGCGCCCGGCAATAGCATTTTCAGTTGTCCTGATTTTTTGCTTGATACCCTTGGACTGCTCATAGTATCTTTTATTCTCGGCATCTTTTAGAATATCGAATATTATCCCTTCTGGCGTTTGCTTAATCTTATAAATAAAATTAATATCTTTAATAGGATTAAAATCATCGTCTAAGAACCAGCAAATATTGGTCTCGCTATTCGGGTTTTTAAAGTTTTTCCCCAAGGGAAGTTTAACAGCTTGAGTGGGAGTTGGTCTGAACTCCACTTCTCCTCCTGATAAATCATTAAGCCCTGATTTGTTCACAATAAGATCAAATAGTTTCCTAACTGTTGCGTTCGGAATAGGAATCCTGAAAAATATTTCAGCATGAAAACCCTTGTTACCGCTACTGCTAAAGTAAACATTTTTGATTCCCAATTCTGATAAAGTTTTTCTTAGTTTTTTAGCAGCATCTAATAAGGCTATCTTGTTTTCTCGAAAATCAAGATCAAAGGAGATAAATTTGCTGCATAGCATACCGCTGAAAACACCTAAGGTCGTTCTCCTTTTAAGATGATATTCGTATCTAAAGGGTAGTAAAGGTCTACTGTTTTTTTCGTTAAGGTGCTTGTGGGTATAAGAATATATGTGCGTCCTATATCCATATTTTGTCATTGTAATATATTTGTTTTTTTCCATTGTGTAAAGATATTCAAGCCTTTTGCACGCCTTATCAAGAGTTTCTTTATCCATCTGTTCAGCAAATAGGACTCCCATCTTTCCCCCTCCCATTTATTAAATTGCTGCGTACCCCCTTAAATTTTTCTTTGCTGCGAATTTAAAAAGGAAAGGGGGCAGGGAGTAAGGTAAATCTACGGGAGGTTAAAAACCCTTACTCTTTCGGACCGCAGCTTCCTATGCCCCCTAAAATTAGGATAATTCGGGATAGTGCTTGCCCTAAAATGTTAGTTCCCGCCTTTCCCGAACATCCTCAAAGTGAGGTGAACGGCTAAAATTTCAGTAAGTTGTCTAAAAATACAGCTTCCTTCCTACCGCCCTCTTCTAAAAACAGCATTTCGTTAACTTTATA
>JAAYRW010000100.1 GCA_012518555.1 Tissierellia bacterium | reverse complement strand
TTAGATTCTGATCAACTTTTTGAAACCCCAGACACAAAGTATATCGTGGATTTTAAAGGTAGTTACGGAAGTAATGAAAAAGGAAATAAGGACAGGCTACTATCGGTGGCAAAAATCTATTCTTTACTTAATTATTACCAAATAACACCCAATGTATTTGTCAACTAAAAAAGGGTCCAGCTATCCAGTCGAAAAAGGGTCCACCTTCTACTAATTTTTCTCAGTGTTTTTTCATCCATTCCATTGTTTCTTCTAGCCTGTAACTGACATCAAGAGACATATCAATAATATGAGCTTTGTGGGCCAGACGATCTACTATAGCACTTGTAAGCATAGCATCTTTAAAAATTTCCACCCAGCGATCAAAAACCAAGTTTGTAGTGATAATTATTGATCCCTTGTCATTTCTGTTAGACAAAAGGTTGAAAAGAATCTCACAGCCGTCTTTGTCAAAAGAAACATAACCTAGTTCATCTAAAATTACTAAATCGTACTTTTCAAACTTTTTTTTGTAAAGTGTTACCTGGTTTAGGCTCATGGCTTCTTTTAACTCTAAGACCAGGTTGGGTATGGAAGAAAACAAGACACTGTTGCCTGCCTGGCAAGCTTTAATGCCTAATGCTGTGGCGTAATGAGTCTTTCCACAACCAGAAGTACCCATCAGAATAATGTTCTCCTTTTTTTCGATAAAGTCCATGCCTTCAAGCTCTTTAAATTTATTCCTAATCCTTGGTTCATATTTATCTTTTTCAAAATCCTCAAGATAGTGTTTGATAGGAAATTTAGCCTGCCTAATTCTTCTGGCAATGCCATTTTGTCTTCTTTTTTCAACTTCCCTTTGAAGCAGCAATTCTAATAGCTCTCCGTGGCTTAAATCCAGATGGGTAGCTTCATCAACTAAAAGATCATAGTGGTCTCTTATGTAGGACAATTTCAGATAGGAGGCCATTTCTTTAATATCCATTTGCAACCTCCCTTTCTGCAGATAAGCAGAGACTGCTGTATTGGCTCATTTGCATGACAGCTTTTTTGTTTATTGAATCCTGGGAAGGGATTAAGTCCAAAGGTTCAACCTCAAAGGAAAATTGTTTGTAAGTTTTAAAGAATTCTATTATCTCTTCTATAGATTTATTTTGGTTTTTAGTTAGAATCTCTATGAAAAGTCTTGGATTTTTAGTAAAATGTTTATCGTAGATGGATTTGAGTTCCGGTATGCTTTTAAGGGCTAACGAATTTCTTAAGGCTCCGGGCTTCTTTGCCAAAGAAGACAAGTAGTGCTTGATGTCAATGCTTGTTTGACCAACTCCATCTACTTTTCTATGGGAACATACCAGCTTGTGACAGGAGTATACTTTGATGCTTTCTGGATAAACCCTGGTGGTTACTTCCCTGCCTACAAGATAATCTGGCACTGAGTAAAAATTCTTTTCCACCTGGACAAAGCTGTAAGAATTTACAGTCTGCTGATTGATCTTTCCTAAGGCCAACTTAGGTTTTACTGGCAATAAATGCTGTTTTTCTTCTTCAATTTTGCTTGCCTCATTTAAATTAATTAGTCCATCTTCAAGATATTCTCTGGCATTTTCCAGGCTTGCAAAGATATATTTTTCTGCAAAGATTTGATTGCGCAGGGTTTTTACACTGTTTTCAACATGACCCTTTTCATTGCCCTTAAAACAGTTGGTTACATTTATCTTAAAACCGTAGTAATTGGCCAAGGCAAGCAGGTTTTCATTTAACAGCTTCTCACTGCGGCCTATGAATTTTGTTACTACATTTTTCATGTTATCATAAACAACTTCTTTGAATACGCCACCAAGCATATGAAAAAATCTAACATGGGAGTCCATGAATACTTCTTGCTTTTGGTTTTTGTAAAGATAGGCCCACCTAAAGTTACTGGCAGGTGAGGAAAAGACAGCCATATAGAATTTAGTCTTTTTTCCATCTATTAGGAGTTTGACTTCACCAAAGTCATATTCCAGGCGGTCAGCAAAATCATAGATTTGCTTTATGAAGCACTCTTTAGATTTATTCCGTTTTTCTTTAACCTTTAGGGCGATGGTTGATTTACTAATATCATAACCAGCATCTGTGATTCGCTTATGAATTTGAAGCTGGGTAAGGTTCTGCCTATGTGTCCCTAAATTCTTATCCTTTTCTTTTTCTTCTTCTAAGATTTCATCTAGTAGTTTGTCTATTTCATCTGTGTATTTGTGCCTTGCCCGGTTGGTTGCATTGTATTTAGGTTTTCCCAGCAATTCCTCTTGCATCAAGGCTATCTCATCTTCCCCAGCCAGTTCAATTTCAATTACTTTCATATTAAATGCATTCCAGTATCTTGCTACTGTTTTTCGGTTTATGCCCAGCAGGCGGGCCACCTCCCGATTAGAAACACCTTCCTGCTTCAACCTAATAATTGCGTGCTTGTCCATTATGTCTTTCACTCCAATCCCACCTCCGAATACCAGTATTACATATTCGGAAATGATTTTGTTAGTGGACCCTTTTTCAACTGGATTTCTATGAAAAATGGACCCTTTTTAGACTAGCACATACATCTGTTTCTGTTACTCTAAAAGTAGGCCACCGTATTAATTGAAAACTGGGCCACCTTTG
>JAAYRW010000099.1 GCA_012518555.1 Tissierellia bacterium | reverse complement strand
TTGTTAAGAAGAACCTACACAGAAGGTATGGGAATACCTCAAGTATTTGCTGTACACCAAGATTATACAGGTAGATGTAAGGATTTAACTTTGGCTTATGCTAAGGGTTTGGGAGGAACGAGAGCCGGTGTTATTGAAACTACATTTAAAGAAGAAACAGAAACGGACTTATTCGGTGAGCAGGCAGTTCTTTGCGGTGGAGTTACTGAGCTTATTAAGGCAGGCTTCGATACTTTAGTTGAGGCAGGATACCAGCCTGAAGTTGCATACTTTGAGTGTCTACATGAAATGAAGCTTATCGTTGATTTAATCTATGAAGGCGGATTTGAAAATATGAGATATTCTATAAGTGAAACTGCAGAATATGGTGATTATATAACAGGAACTAAAATCATCACTGAAGATACGAGAAAAGCTATGAAAGATGTATTAAAAGACGTACAAGATGGAACATTTGCTTATGACTGGATTACAGAAAATAATTCTGGACAGCCAAGATTTTTAGCAATGAAAAATATGGCATTGGATCATCCAATCATCGATACAGGCAAAAAATTAAGATCTATGATGCCATGGATTGGAAAACCTGCAGAAGGTCAAGAATAAATATAGAATGGAGTAAAGATGAAATTATCAGGCTCACAAATAATATTGAAAGTTTTGAAGGAAAAGGGTATTGACACTTTGTTCGGGTACCCGGGGGGAGCTGTTATACCGTTCTTTGATGCTCTATATGATGAGCTTGATTATTTCAAGGTATACAGACCTGCTCACGAACAAAACGGAGTCCATGCAGCAGATGGATATGCAAGGAGCACAGGGAAATTAGGAGTATTTATTGCTACTTCAGGTCCTGGAGCAACTAATACCATAACGGGTATTGCCAATGCATATATGGATTCTGTACCTATGCTTGTTATATGCGGTCAAGTTGCCAATTCATTAATAGGAAAGGATTCGTTTCAGGAAGTTGATATAACGGGAATGACTTTATCTGTTACTAAACACAGCTACATGGTAAGGGATACAGAAAGTTTGGAAGATGTAATAAGGGAAGCTGTGGATGTTGCAATGGAAGGGAGACCGGGCCCTGTATTAGTAGATGTTCCCAAGGACGTTTTAATAAATACTTGCCAGTATAAAGGAAACAGCATTGAGGAAGAGGATGAAATTGTCCTGCCTAATGAAGAGAAATTGAATTTGGCAGCAGAATTAATAAACAATGCTCAAAGACCTGTCATATATGCAGGAGGCGGTGTAAGAATATCGAAAAATGATTCCTTGTTAGTGGAATTTGCTGAGAAAACCGATATTCCTGTTTGTAACAGTTTAATGGGATTAGGTACTATTCCCAGAAACAATAAACTATCTCTAGGACTTGTAGGTATGCATGGATTTGTTGAAACAAATATGGCTGTTGTAAATTGCGATTTACTCATAGCTATGGGGGCAAGGTTTAGTGACAGGGTAATTGGAAGCCCTGACAAATTTGCTCCCGCTGCTAAAATAATCCATATTGACGTAGATTCTACAGAAGTGGATAAAAATACTTACGAAAGCATTCCACTTATTGGAGATATGAAGGAAATATTGACAAAATTATTGGAAAAGACGGAGAAAAAAGACAGAAGCCATTGGCTGGGCCAAATAATGTCTAAAAAGCAAAAAAGCAATAATGAAGGACAATTTGTACCGGAAAATATTTTAAAAGAAATAAATAAATATTATAAGGATACTATAGTTGCAACAGATGTAGGGCAACATCAAATGTGGACAGGACAATTCTGGCAGTTTAATAATTCTAACGAATTTTTAAGCTCCGGAGGATTAGGCACTATGGGCTTTGGAATGGGGGCCGCCATAGGTGCACAAGTTGGAAATCCACATAAGAAAACTATCCTTATAACGGGAGATGGAAGTTTTAGAATGAATTGTGAAGAATTAGTAACAATTTCAAAATATAAATTACCGGTAAAGGTTGTAATGTTTAACAATAATTCATTAGGAATGGTAAGACAGTGGCAAAGAATGTTCAGCCATGGAAGATATTCTGAAACGGATAATTACGACCATGTAGATTATCAATTGTTGGCTAAGGCCTACGCTATTAAATCATACAAGGCTACTTCAATGGATGAATTAGACCAAATACTTAATGAAACAGAAAATTTAGATGAGCCGATTTTTATAGAGTGTAAAATCCACCCTGATTGCAGCGTCTATCCAATAGTGCCTCCTGGAAAGCCTATTGACCAACTGCTTATAACCGGCTGATAAAAAACCTAAGGGGACATAACCTCCTTAGGTTTTTAACTTTCCTTTAGGGTATCTTTGACGTAAATTGTAAGATGCATTTACAAATAGGATAGATATACCAATAGTTGAAATAAAGTTTCTTACTTCGTAAGGTATGGCATAGACTAATACTTCCATTGCTGGATGAATGAAATTTGAAAGAATTATTGCTACAATTCCCCAAAGTAAGGAGAATTCAACACATATATAAGAGTGGAGATTAAGATAGTAGGAACTATAATCCCACAACTTACAATTAAAAACTCTATCAAGCACTCTTCCTACTATATATTCAAGGAAGGTCACTGTAATAATGCTAGCCACAGTAGCTAATATAAGTGCCCAAAGAGTATTGTTTATTGTCAATTCACATAGGGTAAAAATTATAACTATCAAAATTCCACATAGGCCGTACAAGGGGCAAAATCCATTTGTCAAGAAAGCTCTACTGATAAATAGCCTTTTTTCAGCTATGCTTCTGAATATACTTTCTGCCAAAAATCCCAAGAATCCATATATTAGAAAAAACATTATAATATTAACTATACTATAGTGCATATTCTCACTCCTTTTTAATCTATTCTTTGGAGAATTTGCAGTAATATGCCTGTATATGGATTCCAATTTATTCATTGTATTATGAAGTTTTCATCTTTTGTAAAATCTATCTAATAATAATTTATTTAACTTGTTTTTATTTGGATTTAATGGATGTTACGGTCACTTTATCTAAATAGAGACTTTTTCATTTCATAAATACTATCTAATCTAACACTTTTAGAAACAATCAAACCCATCAAATAAAGAAGACATAATATTATTATTGATGAAATTAAAGAAATTATGTTGCCGGAGTTTCTAATAAAGAGGGAGAAAGAATACTTAGATATTACAAGGGCTATAGCTGCAGCTATAATAGGTTTAAAGATCCAATTGGAAACATCAAATAGGATGCAAGATACTTGTAATAATCTTATTAAATATAAAATTGTATTCAAAATCGTAGTAATAAATAAGGCAAATAAGTAGGCCTTGAATCCATAAATTGGAACGAAGAAATATACTATTGATATTTTTAATATTGATTCAATAATATTAACTTTAAATGAACTAAATTGTTCTCCTAAAGCATTAAGCATGGAGCTAATGACCATATTTAGGTACATAAAGGGACATACGTAAGAAATTATCTTTATCATAATACCAACTTGTGAATCCTTGTAAACAGCTAAAGCTATTTCATTGGGAAAGGCTACAAATACAGCAACTACTAATATTCCAGAAATAGCGGTAAAATGTAGAACCTGAGATAAGGTCCTTGAAACTCTCTTTTCATTTGAAACAGCATTATCTCCTGCTACGGAAGGAATCAGTATAGAAGAAAGTGACGTTAATATTGATGAAGGGAAGAATAAAATAGGAAGAACCATCCCTTTTACCATACCGTAGAGACTAATGGCCATTTCCGAAGATAGACCGTATAATAAAAGCCTTACAGGAATTAAGGTGTTTTCAACTGTTCTAAGTATTGAATTTAGATAAGAGGTTCCGGAAATAGGTAGGGAAATACTGAGAATTTTAATAATCATATTGTTTCCCTTTTTATTTGATTTCCATTTAGCTTTCTTATCACATATATATAAAAACCATATTAAGAACAAGGCTATTATTTCCTCTGCAGTCATTCCAATAGCAATGGCAACACAACCATATTCTAAACCTTTAGGTAAGTAATAATCCATTAAGAATATTATTAAAGATATCCTTGTTAATTGCTCTATAATTTGTATGATTGATGGTTGAGATACTTTTCCCAAGGCATAGAAGTATCCTTTGTAACAATTTGAAATTGCCATAATAGGCAGACTGGGAGCTAAGTATAGTAGTGGTAAGATCGTTCTTTCATCATTTAAAATATTGCTGCCTATGTAAGGAGCAAAAAAATAAAGGATAACTCCTGCTGTAATTCCTGTAAAAAGTGAAAGGCCTACAGCTTGGCGGAGAACATTTTTAGCATTTGCATAATTACCAAGGGCAATTTCTTCAGAAATGAGTTTTGATATGGCAACTCTTATTCCCGATGTTGCAAAAGTAACCATAAGAAAATAAAATGAAAGGATTAATTGATACAAGCCCATTCCTTCTGCTCCTAAGGTGCCTGCTAAATAAATACGGAAAAACATACCTATAAAGCGGACAGAGGTAGTTGCCACAGTTAAAATTAAAGTTCCTATAATTATTTTTTCCTTTTTCATAACTCACCCCATAATTTGTACTAAGACAGTATATGCGGTGAGTTTATAATTAATTAAGAAAATAAGGGACTACCTGAAAAAGGAGTCATCCTGAGGGCCTAGTCCCGAAGGATCTCATCGTATCAAAAATGATGAGATTCTTCACTTCTTTCGGAATGACTGGATTTATTACTAGTTAGATCTTATTGATAACATTTCTTCGTGTATCTTTCCTAACTCTTCAGGAATGTTTATATGTTGAGGACATTTGGGGATACAGACACCACATTGTTGGCAGTTTCCTCCCTGTTGTTCTTCTTTCATAAATGTAAAGTAGCTTCTGTTAGCTATTGCTTTGTTTTCGGATTTTTTATAATCGTTATATATTTCAAAAACCTTAGGTATATTAACTCCGAATTCACAGTCCATACAGTAGCGGCAGGAAGTACAAGGAACAGGATTAATTTTTTTCAAATCTTCAACTACTTGATGGATAATTTTCTGTTCATCAGGGTTTATTGTTTTTAGATTAGTAAAGGTTTCTATATTATCCTTTAATTGATCCATATCAGACATACCGCTTAAAATTAAAGCTACATTAGGGAGGGAGCCAACCCATCTTAGGGCCCAAGAAGCGATGCTGGCATTGGGATTATGGTCTTTAAAGCGTTTCATAGCATGAGGTGCAAAGGAAGCTAAAAATCCTCCCCTTACAGGTTCCATAACAAAACATGGAATATTTAATTTTTCCAATGTTTCATATAAACTCTTTGCATCATCTACTTCCCAGTCCCAATAATTTATTTGAAGTTGAATGAAGTCCCATTCATGGGCAGCAGCAAATTTTTTAAGTACATCATTATTGTCGTGGAAAGAAAAGCCTATATGTTTTATTTTTCCTTCAGCTTTCTTTTTTGCAATAAAATCATATAAATTAAACTTTTCAACTGTTTCTATTGATCTTTTGTTTAAAGAATGAAGTAAGTAAAAATCAAAATATTCAGTATTGCATTTTTGAAGTTGTTCATTGAAAAGTTTTTCTGCATCTTTTTCTTCTTTTACTTTCCATACAGGAAGTTTGCTTGTTAAGAAGTAACTTTCTCTGTCAAAGTCTTTTAATACTTGGCCTAAGAATGTTTCTGATTCTCCTCCGTGGTAATTGTAAGCAGTATCAAAATAATTTACTCCCTGATTATAGGCATGGTGAATCAGTTTCTTAGCGTATTCGAAATCAATTGTTCCCTCCTTTTCGGGAAGGCGCATACAGCCATAGCCTAATCTTGGTAAACTTACACCTAATTTTTCAATAAATTTTCTATCCATAAGAACCCACCTCTTAATATTTTTTGTTGAAACTTATTTCAATATGTTTCTAAAGATTGTTTCTCCTCTTAATATTCCATATTTATTATATCAAGTAATAAAAAAGATTCAAGAATGCTTTGAGTGGATATACTATTTATGGAAGAATTATTACTGCTTACTTTATGTGAATCTCTTTCTTAAGTATCTTTAAAAATGAGATTATTCACCTGCGGTTGGGAACGACTAGGATTATTGCGGTTAAGATAACAAGGGCTGATGCTCTTATGCTAGAGTAACAAAAATTTTCAATTACTTATTGACAAACAAAAGAATACGGTTTATTATAAAGACACGCCCCCCAGGGGGGGTGGTGTCAAAGGTGAGGTGTAATTAATGAAAGCAGATAAAGATAAAATAAATAGATTATTAAAAACAGCTGCCGGACAAATTGAAGGTATTTCCAGGATGGTTAATGAAGATAGATACTGTATAGATATTTCAAATCAAATATTAGCAGTCCAGTCAATCTTAAAAAAAGCTAACAATGAAATTTTAAAAGCTCATATGCACATGTGTGTTAAGGAAGCTTTCGAGGAAGGTAATGAGGATGAAAAAATCGATGAAATCATTTCAATAATTAACAAAGTATCTAAGTAAGGGGTGTATTATGAAGACAGAAAAATTTGATGTAACAGGTATGACATGTTCAGCCTGCTCAGCAAGAGTAGAAAAAAATATAAACAAAACGGAAGGTGTTATAGAAGCCAATGTGAATTTACTTACTAATAGCATGGTAGTTAAATATGATGATTCCCTCTTAAGTTCAAAAGATATAGTGAAGGTAGTTGAAGATACAGGATACGGGGCTTCTTCTGCAGAGAAAAAGGATGGAGATCTTAAAGAAACTGATAGCAAATCAGAAATTGATGAAATGAAAACAAGGCTTATTGTATCTATGGTATTTGCAATTCCTTTGTTTTATATTGCTATGGGACATATGCTTAACTGGCCTTTACCAGGCATATTATTGGGGGTTGAAAATTCTTTAATATTTGCATTTACACAATTTTTACTATGTATTCCCGTAATAATTATAAATAGTAAGTATTACAAGGTAGGATTTAAAACTTTATTTACCGGTTCCCCTAATATGGATTCACTGATTGCCATTGGAACATCTGCAGCTGTAGCTTATGGAATTTACGCAATATATAAAATTGGTTACGGTCTGGGACATATGGATATGGATATGGCAATGGAGTTTTCCATGGATTTATATTTTGAATCAGCTGCCGTTATTTTAGCTTTAATAACCTTAGGAAAATTTTTAGAGGCAAGGGCAAAGGGCAGAACTTCTGATGCCATAAGAAAACTAATGGATTTATCTCCAAAGACAGCCTTGGTAGAAAGAGATGGAATTGAAGTAGAGGTCCCTATCGAAGAGGTTGAAATAGGAGATATAATAGTTGTAAAGCCAGGACAATCGGTGCCTGTTGACGGGACTATCGTCTTTGGTAATACATCTATAGATGAATCTATGTTAACAGGGGAAAGTATTCCTGTAGAAAAGAAAGTTGGGGATAAAGTAACTGGTGCAAGTATTAACAAATCCGGGTTCTTTAAATTTGAGGCAGAGAAAGTAGGAGATGATACTACATTAGCTCAAATAATTAGATTGGTAGAAGAAGCCAGTTCATCAAAGGCTCCTATTTCAAAATTAGCTGACAAAATAAGTGGAGTATTCGTACCAATTGTTATAGTAATAGCTGTTTTGGCAACAATTGTATGGCTAATACTAGGGGCAAGTTTTGAGTTTGCTCTTTCCATAGGAATTGCCGTATTAGTTATTTCCTGTCCTTGTGCTTTAGGCCTTGCAACACCTACTGCAATAATGGTAGGTACAGGTAAGGGAGCTGAAAACGGCATACTTATTAAGTCTGCTGAAGCATTGGAAATAGCTCACCATGTACAAACGGTAGTAATGGATAAGACAGGAACTATTACTGAAGGAAAACCTAAAGTAACGGATTTACTAACTGATGGAATAGATGAATTAGAAATGCTTAAAATAGCTGCATCAGCAGAAAAAGGTTCAGAACATCCTTTGGCAGATGCCATAGTTGAAGAAGCAGAAAATTTAAATTTAGAACTTTATGCCGTAGAAGAATTTGAAGCAATCCCCGGTAAAGGTTTAAGAGCGATAATTAATAATAAAGTATATTATTTAGGTAATTTAAGACTTATAAATGAACAAGGGATAAATATTAAAAATTTTGAAGAAAAAAGTAATAAGTTTGCTGAAGAAGGAAAAACTCCCTTGTATTTTGCAGACACAAGCAGTGTATTGGGTATAATATCTGTAGCAGACGTTGTTAAACCTACAAGTGAGGCAGCCATTAAAGAATTCGAAGCAATGGGAATTGAAGTTGTAATGCTTACGGGAGACAATAAGAAAACCGCAGAAGCTATAAGGAAACAGTTAAACATTACCAGAGCAGTTGCAGAAGTACTACCTCAGGATAAGGAAAGGGAAATAAGAAAAATCCAAGAAGAGGGCAAAAAGGTTGCCATGATAGGTGATGGTATAAATGACGCTCCGGCACTTGCTAGGGCCGATGTTGGAATTGCCATAGGAGCAGGAACAGATGTAGCTATAGAATCAGCAGATGTAGTGTTAATAAGAAGTGATCTCTTAGATGCGGTTACGGCAGTTCAATTAAGTAAGGCAACTATCAGAAATATTAAACAGAACTTGTTCTGGGCATTTATTTACAACACTGTAGGTATACCTTTGGCAGCAGGAGTATTTTACGGTATACTAGGTTGGAAGTTAAATCCTATGTTTGCAGGGGCAGCCATGAGTTTAAGCTCCGTTTCAGTAGTATCTAACGCATTGAGGCTGAAGTTTTTTAAACCTGTAAGAGCTGTTAAAGATGGTAATGGTCAAGCAAATAGCCAGACAATAAATACTGGAGCAAGCCACAAGGACAAGGAAGTCGATTTATCAAATGAAAGAAATAATGATAAAGAAAATATAGAAAATGAAAAGAATAATAAAGAAAGTGGAGGAAGTGAAATGAATAAAGTTTTAATAGTTGAAGGAATGACTTGCGGCCATTGCAAGGCAGCTGTTGAAAAAGCATTGAAGGCAGTAGATGGAGTAGAAAATGCAGTAGTTGATTTAGAAGAAAAATCAGCAGAGCTAACACTAAACAAAGAAGTAAGCGATGATATATTGACAAAAGCAGTAACAGATGCAGGATATGAGGTAATAGAAGTAAAATAGGCAGCAAATTAAAATCCCCGGTTCATGTGTGAGCCGGGGTTAATCATTGAAAAATCAATTGAAATTTAACAAAAATCACCTTGAAAGATTATGGTAACTATAGTAAAATGCATGTGAATAGGTAGCAGCAGGGTATGGCTGACCCATCTTAATGAAAGGAGGTAAAAACTCTTTCGAAAGGTGGTGATGCTAATGATGTCTACATATGAAACGATAAAATTAATGATTGCATTTGCAATGTTAGTGTTAGTTATCGTTAGTGGGCAAAAAAAAGTAATTACCCTGCGCCAAGGGTAATTACGGCTTGATTTAAAGCTGTTTTCCAAGGTCAGCCATTTATGGCTTGCTACCTATTCTTTATCTTATGTATATAATAATGTATTTATACTCAAAAATCAATAGCAAAAGGGTATTATTTTTGAAAAAAGGGTACTATTTCCATGAATAATAATTAAAAATATGAATAAATGTAAAAGTTTTATAGAGTAAAGGAAGAAGTATGAAAAACAATAAAATATGGATATTCATAGGATTGATTCCTATATCAGTTTTAATTACCTTAATAGCGAGAAATAATCCAAGTTATGCAGAGTATTATGCTCTTAATATCTACCCTATTTTTGTGAGGACTTGGGGATTGTTTTCCTTAGCAACACGTAAATCTATAGCTGAGATAATTATAATTTTTTTGTTATTAACAATAATATTGTTGACTGCTTTTATTATTGTAAAAACTATTGAAACAAAAACATTTATCTATATTAAAAAATATATTTATGGAATAATATCTTTTTTTTCAGTGGTGCTGTTTTTATTCGTATTGTTTTGTGGTATAAATTACTACAGATATGAATTTACTCACTATAGTGGATTGGAGATTAAAGAGTCGTCCAAAGAGGAACTAATAGAACTTTGTGAAACTTTAATTGAGGATGCTAATAAAACTAGAGAGAATTTAAGTGAAAACAAAGATGGAACTGTAGAATTATTGGATAGTCATTACCATGCAGCTGAAAGGGCTCATAGCTCAATGGATAAGCTATCGGAGGAATATAGTGTATTAAGGGGAAGCTATTCATCTCCTAAACCTGTAAGGAATTCAAAGATTATGTCCTATTTAAGGATAACAGGTATTTTCTTTCCCTTCACTTTTGAAGCTAATGTAAATGTCCATATACCGCCTTATCAAATTCCTTCTGTAATGCTTCACGAATTAGTTCATTTAAGAGGGTTTATGAGAGAAGATGAAGCCAATTTCATATCCTACTTAGCATGCATTAACTCTGGACAGGATGATTTTTATTATAGTGGAACTATGATGGCCTTAACTTATTCTATGAATGCACTTTATGCCGAAGACTATCATGAGTTTGTCCAACTATATAGTAGATATTCAGATGGTGTTAAAAGAGATATGGAGTTTTCGAGGGATTATTGGAAACAATTTGAAACAAAGGTCGCAGATGTCTCACATAAAGCAAATGACACTTATTTAAAGTTTAATAATCAAAAAGACGGTGTGAAAAGTTACGGAAGAATGGTTGATTTGTTATTAGCATATTATAGATAGCATAATTTAAAATCTTTGGGATAAACTAAATAAAACCATTGATGAAAGGAAGTATGCTATGGCAGAAATTAAATGTACAGTAACAAATTGTTATTTTAATAAAAGAGTTGGTTGCACAGCTCCAACAATTACCGTTGATGGAAGAAATGCAGATGAAAGTCGTAAGACTAGTTGTGATACTTTTATTGAGCAAAAACCTGGAGTTAGAAGTTCTGTAAATGAACCTAAAAGTGATACTCCTATTACATGTATGGCAATAAAGTGTGTTTATAATGATGATGAGCGTTGTGAAGCAAGAGATATTTTGGTTAATGGTAAAAATGCATCTACACCGGAGGAAACCCTCTGTAGCACTTTTAAATCTTAGATATGAAAAAGGATGGTTACATCCTTTTTTCATTTTCCATCCCCTGGCTATTAAAAACCGAAGGATAAATAACATCCGCTCATGAAACCAAGCAGCAAGAATATAAAGCTGCTTTTTCCTTTATGTAAAACATTGGCTTCGGGAATAAGCTCATTGGCAGACACATAAAGCATGCTACTGGATGCGGCAGCAAGGCAAAATGCTATGAAATAATCCGATAATCCTCCCACTGCTGCTCCTAATACGGTACCTAAAGCTGTGGGAAGTCCAGTAAGAAGTGTCAATAATATTACTTTCAAGGGAGATACTCCAGCCAATATCAGAGGGACCCCTACGCTTATACCTTCGGGAATATCATGAGCAGCTATCATTATTCCTATTTTTAAACCTAAGTTTTCAGAATAAATATAGCCGGAGCCTACAGCCACACCTTCTGGGAAGTTGTGGAGACTTATACTTATCATAATGATTAAACTCATGCGTATGTAGCTTAATTTTTTTCCTTTGTACTTGTATAGTTTCTTGTAAGGAAGTATGGATTCTGCTAAAAACACTACTATAAGTCCTATTGTCAAGCCTAGGGTAACTATGAAAAATCCCCCAATATTATAAGCTTGAGGCATTAAATCAAAGGATGTTACGGCAATCATAATTCCTGCTGCAAAGTTTAAAATTCCCGCTGCAATTTTGTCGCTGGGTTTATATATTAAGATGGAAATTATTCCTCCTATTAATGTTCCGATCCCTCCAAATAAAAATCCCATTAAAAAATAATCTAATATATTCACATTAACCTCCTCCTTACTGACGGGGCCATCATCCCTCTTCCCGATAGGGACCTTCTTCCTATCCCTCAAAGACTATCCCTGTCAAAGACAGCTGTGTCCCTCCTTTTACAGTATATGCAACTTAATCTAAGTTAGTATTACAAAGACAGCTGTGTCCCTC
>JAAYRW010000098.1 GCA_012518555.1 Tissierellia bacterium | reverse complement strand
TAAATTTAGTTTTTAAAACTGTGTACTGGCGCTGGAATTCGTCCTCCTCTTGCTATAAAGTCTTCACTGGAGAATTTGCTTACAGCCATGACAGGAGCTCTTCCCAATAGTCCTCCGAATTCTGCCATATCTCCTATAGTCTTGCCGTAGACAGGTATAATTCTTACTGCAGTGGGTTTTTGGTTTATAACACCTATGGCACATTCATCTGCTATAATTGCTGAAATAGTGCTGGCAGGCGTATCTCCGGGTATTGCTACCATGTCCAAGCCAACGGAGCAAACACAAGTCATTGCTTCCAATTTTTCCAAACTTAAGGAACCGGCATTAACAGCAGCAATCATTCCTTCATCCTCACTTACCGGGATAAATGCACCGCTGAGACCTCCTACATTTGATGAAGCCATAATTCCACCTTTTTTAACGGCATCATTAAGTAAAGCTAAGGCGGCAGTTGTTCCGTGTGCTCCACAGCTTTCAAGTCCCATTTCTTCTAGTATACGTGCTACACTGTCTCCTATTTCAGGAGTAGGCGCTAAGGACAAATCCATTATACCAAAGGGGATATTTAATCTTTTGCATATTTCTTTTGCTACAACTTCTCCGGCGCGAGTTATTTTAAATGCAGTTTTCTTAATGGTTTCACAAACTTCTGTGAAATTCTGCCCTCTTACTCCTTCTAAGGCGTATTTTACAACTCCGGGACCACTGACCCCTACGCTTAATACTTTTTCTGCTTCTCCTACACCGTGGAAAGCTCCTGCCATGAAAGGATTGTCTTCTACTGAATTTGCAAAAACAACTAATTTAGCGCATCCCAAGCTATCCTTATCAGCTGTTAAATATGCGGTATCTTTTACAATTTGTCCCATAAGTTTAATTGCATCCATGTTAATTCCTGCTTTAGTAGATGCTACATTGATGGAAGAGCAAACTTTATCTGTAACAGATAAGGCTTGGGGAATTGAACGAATTAATATTTCATCCCCCTTTGTAAATCCTTTTTGAACTAATGCGGAAAATCCTCCAATAAAATTAACTCCCGCTACATCTGCCGCCTTATCTAAGGTTTCAGCAAACTTAACGTAATCTGTATCATTGGAAGAACCGGCAACAATTGAAATAGGAGTAACGGAAATTCTTTTATTAATAATGGGAACTCCAAATTCTCTTTCTGTTTTTTCCGCTGTTTTAACAAACTCTTCTGTGAGTCTAGTAATCTTATCATATATTTTTTGTCTTGCTTTCGCACCGTCTGTATCGGCACAGTCTAATAGGGAAATTCCCATTGTAACCGTCCTTATGTCAAATTTTAATTCATCCACCATTTTTATTGTTTCTAAAATATGTTTTGTTTTAATCATTTTTTGCTCCTCAGTTAAATTTCATACATTTTTTCGAAAATGTCTTCTCTTTGAATTCTGATATCCATTTGAAGTTCTTGTCCTTTTTTGGTTAATTCATCCTGTAGCATTATGAATTCTCTTTCTAATCCAGCTAAATCAACTAACATTGTCATAGTGAAATATTCTCTCATTACGGTTTGGGTAATGTCTAAAATATTTACATTGTTTTTTGCCAACAAGGCTGATACAGATGCGATTATTCCTACTTTGTCTTTTCCAAATATTGTTATTATTGCTTTCATTTCTTCCTCCGACTATTTTTAAATAAATTAATAATACTGTTATCTATTAAGTTATTCTATGGCGAATCTATGGTTTTAAAATAAAAAAAGGCTTAAGCGCCTCTTTATAACAGAATAAAAAATATAACTTAAGCTTTAACTTAAATATATTTTTATCTCTGTTCTTTTACCTGAGAGTTTCGCTATTATTAATAACTTTCCCCTTCGGTGCTCATAAAGAGTCTCTCCAGAGTCGTGTCCCCATCCGGTCGAATACTTCCGAATGTTTCATCCACTTATTAAATTTAGCTTAGTATATATCAAATTTTTAAGAAAAGCAAGATGTAAACTTTATTTTGTTTTGTTTTTTGTTTTGAAAAACACTTACTTGTATAGGTGTGTGTGGTATTTATTTTTCAGTATTTTTGTATTTACCTTTAGATTCGGATACGATATCATTGACAATTTGAATAATATCTTCAGTATATGATAGAAAAGGCTCTGATAGATTACCAATTACTCCTTTTGCAGAATCAGATAAGGTATCATTAGATAGTAGTCCAAATAATAGATAATCTGCAGATATTGAAAAATTTTTGCATATTTTGTAAAGGGTATCTACAGACATTCCTTTTTTTCCGTTTTCAATTTCAGCTAAAAATTGAGGAGATATACTAGCTTTTTCTGCAAATTCTTCTCTTGTCATATTCAAATTTTCTCTTTGTCTTCTTAATCGTTTGCCGATTTGTATCATTAAGCTTGGTTCCATTCATCTCACCCCATTATATATTAGCTATTGCTAAACCATCATTAAATAAGCTATAATTATAAATGTACGCTACAAGCGTAAAATATTATAGTTAAGAGGCATATAAGTGAGACATTTACGAACTTGTTGTTTTATTGATTGTAGTAACTACGGCAATTTATCTATGCCAAGTGAAGATTATGCACGAAATTTTAGGCATAAACTAAAAGAAATTATTGAAAATTTAATAAATAATTTTAATGTAAGTCATTTTATTAGCGGTATGGAGCTTGGTTTTGAACAGACTTCCGCAGAAATTCTTAATGAATTAAAGGTGAAATATCCCAAAGTAACTTTAGAAGCAGTACTGCCCTATGAAAACTTCTCTATAAATTGGAATGAGGAAGAAAGGGACAAGTACTATTCTTTAATGCAAAATATTGATAAGGAAACCTTGCTCCAGTATCATTATACGAAAGACTGTATAAGGAAAAGGAATATTTTCATGGTTAACAAGTCTAATTATCTAATATTATTATCTAGCGATACTAGTGAAATTTATAATTTTATACTATATGCAAAGCATAATAAAAAGGCCGTATTTATAATACAGCCTAATACAATTAATAATATATCTCAAATTAGAATACATAGATAATATAGGCTAAACTAATAAAAGCAAGCTTACGGCCATAACAGCCATACCGGCTATAGCTCCGTATATGGACAGATGATGTTCACCGTATTCTTGTGCCGAAGGGAGAAGCTCATCTAAGGATATATATACCATTATCCCGGCTATAGAACCAAAAATTATACCGAATGTTAAGTCAGTAATAAAGGGCATTAATATTAAATATCCAATTAATGCACCGATAGGTTCGGCCAGTCCTGAAAGGAAAGAATACAAAAATGCTTTTTTTCTGTCTCCTGTGGCGTAATAGATAGGAACAGATATGGCAATTCCTTCGGGAATGTTATGTATAGCTATTGCTACAGCTATAGGTACAGCCATTGCAGGATCATGGATAGCGGAAATAAAAGTTGCCAGACCTTCTGGAAAATTATGTATTGCAACTGCCAATGCTGTAAAAACCCCTGTCCTCATAAGCTTATCATCTACTGGGCCCTTCGTTTCTTCTATATCCTCAACCTTGTACATGTCGTGGGGATTTTCTCCGCTAGGTATAGTTTTATCAACTAGAGCCATAATAAGCATACCGCCGAAAAATGAAGCAACAGTAAGCCATGAACCAGCCTTTAAACCAAGCTCCGCTACTAAACTTTCTTGTGCCTTTACAAATATTTCAACCATTGAAACATAAATCATAACACCTGCTGAAAAACCAAGGCTTGCTGCTAAAAATTTTGTATTAGTCTTCTTTGTAAAAAAAGCCAATGCGCTTCCTATACCTGTGCTTAAGCCGGCAAATAGTGTCAATCCAAATGCAAAAAGAATATTATCCATATTCTGTCTTCCCTCCCTAAACTGTTATACTTATATGTTGAAAATAATCTTGTTTAATTTCGCTTACTTCCTAAACTGTTATATACCCCTAACATATATGTGTAAACTAAATTAATGCTTTTTAACTTGCAATTCAATTATATAAGATTGGAATTAATAAGTAAAGAAACTATGAGAGAAACTGAAGAATTATTTTTTCATTGATTGATAAATAATAAGTTGGTATAATACTATTAGTACTACATAAGAAATTGACAAAGGAAGTAGAAATGAAGAAATTTATTAATGAATGGGTAATTCCTGTTATTATTGCCCTTGTAATTGTTTTATTTTTAAACAAATTTATTTTTATATTGGTGACTGTTCCTACTGGCTCCATGGAAACAGCAATTATGCCGGGAGATAGACTTTATGTGAATAGGCTTTTCAATACAGAAAATGCAAAAAGGGGAGATATTCTTGTATTTCATTCTGATGAAATGAATGAGAAGTTAGTAAAAAGACTCATTGGCTTACCAGGGGAAACAGTTGAAATAAACTTAGAGGGAGAAGTATTTATAAATGGTGAAAAGATTGAAGAGCCATATGTAAGGGAAACAAGGGGAACAGCCCAAAGCTTTAAAATTCCTGAAGGTAAATATTTTTTCTTAGGAGATAATAGACCAATATCCGTTGATGCAAGATACTGGAGCAATCCTTATATAGCTCAAGATAAAATAATAGGAAAAGCTGAGTTCCGATTCTTCCCCTTAAACCGTATAGGGAAATTGAAATAATTTTTTGACTTATTGAACATACTTTATTAAAGTAAATAAAATTTATGAGAGGTAGCTATGAAATTTACATTTAATCATTTTAATTTTAACGTTCTAAATTTAGAGAAAAGTATTAAGTTTTATGAAGAAGCTTTAAACTTGAAAGAAGTAAGAAGAAAAGAAGCAGAAGATGGTAGTTTCATATTAGTTTATTTAGGTGATGGGGAAACGAACTTTTCTTTGGAATTAACTTGGTTGAAAGATAGGACAGAAGCTTATGATTTAGGAGAACAAGAATTTCACCTGGCAATGACAACTGATAATTATGAAGAAGCCTTCAAAAAACATGAACAAATGGGTTGTGTAGAATATGTAAATGAAGCAATGGGTATATATTTTATCGTAGACCCGGATGGCTATTGGATAGAGATAGTACCAAGTCGTTAGAAGGGCCGCGTAATTACCCTGCAACCGCAGGGTGATTACTACTTATGGTAGGTTTCACCAGCGTTAATTTTGAAAGCTCTGTATATTTGTTCTAAGAGGATAACCTTGAAAAGCTGGTGGGGGAATGTCATTTTAGAAAATGACAGCTTGAAATTTGCTATATCTAATACTTCATTAGAAAGACCGTTGCTACCGCCAATGATGAATGTTAAGTCAGACATACCGTCAATTCCCAAGGTTTTTATTTTTTTAGCTAGTTCTTCTGAGCTTAGTTGTTTTCCTTTTATATCTAAGACTATAAGATATGAGTTTTTAGGAATTTTATTCAATATTTTTTGTCCCTCTTTTATTTTAGCTTGTTCTATTTCTGAAATTGAAAAATTTTCATTAGCTCTTTCATTAGGAATTACTATTTCAACTAACTTGCAATATTTGGAAAGTCGTTTTGTATATTCTT
>JAAYRW010000097.1 GCA_012518555.1 Tissierellia bacterium | reverse complement strand
TTTCAGTAATTTTAATAACTCTCTTGCTGTCCTATATAACTTTGGTTGTAGGTGAACTTGTACCAAAGAGGATAGCTATGAAAAATGCAGAAAAATTAGCCTTACTACTATCAGGCCTTTTATATTTTATATCTAAAATTTTCGCACCATTAGTGTGGCTTTTGACAGTGTCAACAAATAACCTTTTAAGATTGATTGGAATTGATCCTAATGCAGAAGATAGCAATGTAACGGAAGAAGATATTCGTATGATGGTAGATATGGGAAGTGAAAAAGGTTCAATTAATGAAAGTGAAAAAGAAATGATTCAAAATGTTTTTGAATTTGATAATAAAACTGCAGAAGAAGTAATGACCCATAGAACGGAAGTAGTTATATTGTGGCTTGATGAAACAGAAGAAGAATGGAATAGAAAAATTGCAGAAAGCAGGTATTCAAAGTATCCTGTCTGTGATGGAAGTGCTGATAATGTAATTGGAATAATTAACATTAAGGACTATTACGGAATTGAAGATAGTACAAGGGAAAATATAATGAAAAAGGTCGTAAAACCTGCATACTACGTACCAGAAACAGTAAGGACGGATATACTTTTTCAAAATATGCAAAAAACAAGAAATCACTTTGCAGTTGTTTTTGATGAATACGGCGGCATGGGTGGTATTATAACTATGAATGATTTGTTGGAACAAATAGTAGGTAATTTAGAAGATGACCATTTAACTCCTGAAGTTAAAGAAATTGAAAAAATTGACGAAGATAGATGGAGGATAAAAGGTTCAGCATATTTAGACGATGTTGCTAATGAATTGAATGTAGTACTTCCTGATGAGGACTTTGATACATTTGGAGGATTAGTTTTTGGTTTACTTGGTATAATCCCTGAAGATGGAAGTAAGTTGGAATTAGAGAAATATGGCCTTAAAATTCTAATTACTGAAATTAAAGGTAGAAGGTTGGAAACGGCCCTAGTGTATAAAAACTATGATAAGGAAGAATAAAGATATTCTTAAGCAATATTTAGTATTATGAATTAAGGAGGGCCTATGAATTTTTTATTAAGTAGAATGTTATTTTTACCGGGAATATTGTTAGGAATATCAGTACATGAATTTTCCCATGGATATGCAGCAGTAAAAATGGGGGACAACACTCCTCTTTTACAAGGGAGGCTTACTCTTAATCCTGTTAAGCATTTAGATCCTATGGGTTTTATCTGTCTGTTATTGTTTGGTTTTGGTTGGGCAAAGCCGGTTATGATTAATTCCAGGAATTTCAAAAACCCCAGAAGAGACGATGCTATCGTTTCATTGGCAGGACCTGTATCGAATTTTTTAATTGCATTTTTATTTACATTTTTTATGAAATTAGCAAATACATTTTTACCCTATACTTTATTAAACCAAGTAATTTTTGAAGTGTTGAGAAGTACAGTACATATTAACTTAGTTCTCATGGTATTTAATCTTCTTCCTATACCGCCTCTTGATGGACATCATATATTGGGAAGTATAGGAGGAGCTAAAGTATGGAACTTTTATTATAAATATTACGACCATCTTAGATTTCTAATGATTCTTCTGATTATATTTAGAGGGATAGGAAGAATAATAAGTCCCATTATTAATGTGCTTTATAGGTTTTTAATTTCAATATTTTTTTAGGTGAAAAATGGATAAAAAAGAATTAAGAAAAAAAATACTAACTATAAGAAATAAAATGACTGTAGAAGATGTTGAAAACAACAGTCGTATTATAAGGAATAAAATTATCAACTTAGATATTTATAAGAAAAGCAAGACTGTTTTTATATACATGGACTTTAAAAATGAAGTTACTACTTCAATTCTTATTAAAAATATGCTAAGTGAAGGTAAGCGGGTCTTAGTTCCTTTTACAGATTCGGTAAACACAGCTATAATTCCCTCAGAAATATTTAAAGAAAGTGATTTAGTTCTTAATCCTTTTGGCTATTATGAACCTAAAAATCTCCTTTCTGTTCCTGTGGAAGAAATAGATTTAGTTATAGTTCCCGGAGTAGTTTTTGACAAAAACCTTAACAGAATAGGCTTTGGTAAAGGCTATTATGATAGAATTTTAGCTAAATTGAAAGCTAGTGCTAAAAAGATTGCAGTAGCTCATGATTTTCAGCTGTTAGATTTAATTCCCACAGAGGAACACGATATAAAAATGGACATATTAGTAACGGAGAAGAGGATAATAGGTATGGATACATCTTAATATATGGTTATCTTGCTATAGTAACTACATAAACTTTTGATACTTCATAATTTAGAAGTGCTTTTGAGCATTCTTGGGCAGTGGCGCCTGTAGTGTAGACATCGTCTACTAACAGCACACTGCTATTTTTTATAATATTGTTTTTATGGGGATTTTTTATTGCAAAGGCATTTTTAATATTCTTTCTTCGGGAGGCTCTACTTTGCTGGCTTTGTTTAGTAGTTTTTTTAATTCTTTTTAATGCATCTACATAGGGAATAGACAAGTTATCGGAAAGATACTTGCCAATTAATTCAGCTTGATTATAGCCTCTAGTTCGCAACTTAGACTTATGGAGAGGAACGGAAGTTATATAATCAAATTGTATATAATTATTTTCTTCCATATAATTTAATAAGCATTTACCGAAAAGTCTGTAATAGTAGGGTTTATTATGGTATTTATAGTTATAAATACTGTCTTTAACTACTCCCTCATATAAGAAGGGAGATTTAGATATTTCAAAGCTTCTTTCATAAGTATTACAATCAATACAAAGTTTGTTAAAAGAAGCGTAGGAAATCGGTCTGGAACATTTTGAACATAGAGGAGGTTCCGGTACTTTAAATTTTTTATGGCAAGTTTCACAAATGTACCGGTCTTTTATCGATTCACTATATATATTGCATATAAAGCAGGTGTTTTTTTCAGGGTATAAAAGTTCCAAAAATGATTCTATATATTCTTTCATAGATCCTCCCTATGTTGGAAATAGTTTCAGCCTTCTTATTCTGTTAGAAGTCGGTAAGTTTCCACTGCAGACTTGAGCCTGTAATCTAAGGCAGAAAAACGTTTATAAATTTTATTATTTTTAATCATTTCCTCCATATATCTTTCTTGACCTACAAGAACAACTAATTGCTTAGCTCTTGTTATGGCAGTGTAAAATAGATTTCGGTTTAGAAGCATGGGAGGTCCCCATACCATTGGCATAATGATGACGGGAAACTCACTTCCCTGACTTTTATGTACGGTAGTAGCATAGGCTAAAATCAGCTCATCTAACTGGTTGAAAGAATACATAACTTCCTTATCATCATCGAATAGAACTAACAATTCTTCTTGATTGTCATTGATATATTCAATGGAACCTATATCTCCATTATAAATTCCCTCTCCGGTAAGATCGTAATTATCAGAAAGTTTCCATTCTGCTTGATAGTTATTTTTAACTTGCATTATTTTGTCTCCTACACGAAATACATATTTACCGAAAGCTTTTTCTTTTTTAAATTTGGAAGGAGGATTAACTGCAGCTTGAATTCTTTTGTTAAGTTCAATTACTCCTACAATCCCTTTTTTCATAGGTGAAAGAACTTGAATATCTTTAATAGGATTTAAACCGTACTTAGCTGGTAATCTGTCCTTATACAGTTCTACTATTAAATTAGCTATCTTGTTTTCATTATTTACTCTCATAAAGTAAAAATCTGAATCTTTTTTATTACATATAGGATTTATTCCTTTGTTGACAGAATGGGCATTCTTAACGATCATACTTCCCTTAGATTGTCTGAATATAGTATCTAAACTTATAGTTTTAATTACTTGGCTGTTGATTATATCTGCTAAAACATTCCCTGCCCCTACTGATGGAAGCTGATCTACGTCTCCAACCATTATTAACCTTGTTCCTCTTTTTATAGCCTTCAATAGGTTGTTCATTAACAATATATCTACCATGGACATTTCATCTACTATCACTACGTGACAATCTAAAGGGGAATCTTGGTTTTTGTTAAACATTAAATTACGATCATCTTCACCATAGGCATATTCTAACATTCTATGTATGGTCTTTGCTTCTCTGCCGGAGGATTCTGTAATCCGTTTTGCCGCTCTTCCTGTAGGTGCACAAAGTAATACTTTCTTATTCATTGCTTCGAATACTTTTATAATGGACAATATAATTGTGGTTTTTCCAGTTCCTGGTCCCCCTGTTATGACTGTAACTCCATTTAATATAGATTGAATTACTGCTTCCCTTTGCATTTTAGTAAGGGTAATTGACGAATCTTCTTCTACATTACTTAAATATGAAAGAATATCCTCTTTTGAAAGTTCAAAGTCTGTAGCTGCTAAATTTATAAGTTCTTTACATACATTAACTTCAGCTTTATGGTAGGGTAAGTAGTATACTACTGACTTGCCTTCAATATTTTCCATATGTATTTTATCGGTAAAAGCCATATTTCTAATTTCATCTTCAATATTTTCTACGCTGGTTTCAAGAAGGGTGGTACAGTTTTTAACTAGTGTATCGTATGGGAGGTAGGAATGTCCCTTTGATGCATTTTCGGCCAAAATATATTTAACTCCGGAAGATATACGATAAGGAGATTCTTTTTCCACTCCTAAGGAGGAAGCTATTTTGTCTGCTAACTTAAAGCCGATGCCGTATATATCTTCGGATAATCTGTAGGGATTTTCTTTAATTATAGAAATAGTATTTATACCATACTCTTTATATATTTTAAGGCTGTAGTTAGTACTAATGTTGTGACTTTGCAAAAACATCATTATTTCTTTAATATCTGACTGTTCTGCAAAGCTTTTTGCAATCATACTTGCTTTTTTTTGGCCGATTCCTTCAACTTCTGTAAGTTTACTAGGATTATTTTGTATAATATCAAATGTTTCTTCCTTAAAGTGATCCACTATTTTTTTAGCGGTAAATTTTCCTACACCTTTGATAAAGCCTGAACTCAGGTAGTTTTCAATTTGATCTAAATCTGTTGGTAAGACAGAATTGTACATACTTACCTGAAACTGTTCACCGTATTTAGGATGTTTTACTTTTTTTCCGTATAATTCTATATTTTCACCTGTCGGGTCTGTACCAAAAACACCGGTTATGGTTATAAGTTGGTTTTCAGTTTCCAGCACAGCGACAGTATATCCGTTCTCATGGTTTCTAAAAATAGTTTCAACTATTGAACCTTTTAGACTTTCCATCTAATGCTCCTTTATTGTATTAATAAAATTATACCATAAAAATTCTTGTATGGTATAAAAAGTTACAATCTACAGCAACTAAGAAAATAAATTCGCAATTTTCTCTTTAAAAGAATTATAAACTGTGATAAACTAACTTCAGTTTGAATATGGCAACTCCTCTTTTTGCTAGGGCTAGTCTCTGAGAATAGAAGGAATATTCTCAAATATATTAGGAATATTGTAAGAAAGGAATAAATATGTCTAAGGAAAATTTCATAAAAGGTGCTGCAATATTGAGTATTGCAGGTTTGCTCGTAAAAATTTTGGGAGCAGTTTACAGAATACCTCTTACAAATTTAATCGGCACAGAAGGAATAGGCTACTACCAGCCTGCCTACAATATATATAATCTTTTGCTGGTCGTATCTCTGTCGGGATTTCCTACGGCAATAGCGAAGATGGTTTCAGAAAGAAGGGCTCTTAATAACTTTGAAGGAGCTTATCAAGTTTATAAAGTTTCTAGATGGGGTTTGTTTTTAATTGGACTGCTTTCATCTGTATTCGTACTTATATTTGGCCGTAATCTGGTTACTTTTTTAGGTTATCCAGGTTCCTATTATTCAATGATTGCATTAGTTCCCGCATTATTTGCGGTCCCTCTGCTATCTGCATACAGAGGATTTTTTCAAGGAATTCAAAATATGACTCCTATTGCCTTGTCCCAGCTTATAGAGCAAGTATTCAGGGTCCTTGTAGGTTTATACTTAGCTTATGCATTAGTGGGAATGGGATTGGAAGAAGCTGCAGCAGGTGCTACATTCGGTGCTTCTGCAGGGGGCCTAGCAGCTCTTATATTGATTTATATATTATTCTTTTTCAGTAGAAGAAATATAAAGAGGGAAATTGCTAATTCCACAGGAAATAAAATTGAGCCGGTAGGGCATATAGTTAAAAACCTTTTGTACATTGCTATTCCCATAACTATTGGTGCTTCAATTGCGCCTTTAATGGGTATTATGGATTCGTATATAGTTTCTAACAGATTGACTTCTATAGGATATAGTAGCGTAGAGATTGCTGATTTGTTTGGTGAATTAAGCGGTACTGCTCAAACATTAATTAATTTTCCTCAAGTATTTTCAACGGCAGTTGCTATGAGTTTAGTTCCGGCAATTACGGATGCCTATACGCGAAAACATATTAAAAGGTTAAATGTTACGGCAAATGCCGGGGTTAAGATGTCCTTAATCATAGGTCTTCCTTGTGGAATAGGATTATTTATGTTGGCAGAACCAATCATTGCACTACTATATTCATCAATTGGCCCTGCAAAACATGCAAGTTCAGGAGCACTTTTGGAAATACTATCAATAGGCGTAATATTCTTAACATTGGTTCAAGCATTTACAGCCATACTTCAATCAATAGATAAGCAATTTCATCCTGTAAAAAATTTAGCTATAGGATTAATTGTTAAAGTAATTTTATCCTATATATTGATTGGAATTCCTAGGATAAATATTAAAGGTGCGGCAGTAAGTACTACAGTAGCATATTTTGTTGTTGCTTTACTAAACTGGCGTGATATAAATAAAACTAAGATAAAAATTAATATAATAAAGGTTTCTTCGAGAACTTTATTATCATCTGCAGTAATGGCCCTAGCCGTTGCAATTTCCTTTGTAGCTCTCAATAGAGTATTAAGCCAAAGTTTAGCTACATTAGGCTCTATATCTATAGCCGCTATTGTTTATCTAGTTTGTTTGCTCTTAACGGGAGCTGTAACGGAAGATGATTTAGAACTTATACCAAAAGGCGAAAAACTAAAGAAATTTGTGAGGAAATAAAATGAATACTATTCAAATTATAGGTTTGGGGACAGGATCTATAGAAGATTTAACTGTAAAAGCCTATAAAGCTTTAACAGACAATACTCCTACTTTCCTAAGAACAGATAGGCAAAAGATTGTTAATGAATTGAGAAATTTACATTTACATATAGAAAGTTTCGATGAATATTTCGAAAAATATGAATCTTTTGATGAAGTTTACGAAAAAATAACCGATAAATTAATTGAACTATCTAAAGAGCATGGAAAAATTAACTATTGTACTCCGGGCAGCCCTTACTATGGTGATATAGTAACAAAAAAGCTGTTAAATGAATATAAAGATAAAATAAATATAATAATAATAGACGGGACCAGCTTTTTAGATAAATGTTTAAAACTTTCCGGCTATGGAGATTATAAGAATATTTCTATATTAGACTGTCTCCAAGTAGATGAATTTACTTTTGATATTAATTCTTTTAATATTATTACTCAAGTATATAGTAGGGATATAGCATCTGAACTTAAAATTAAACTTATGGAAGTGTACCCAACTACTGTAAATGCTTTGGTCGTGGATGTTTTAGAAGGAAGTGTAAAGGAAACACCGATTTTCATGATAGATCAAGAAAAAAATCATGGATTTTCAACATATATTTGCATTCTGCCTATTGAAATAACTGAAAATAAGGTGTATAATGTTAATAATCTTTTAAGGACTGTAAAAATTTTAAGAGGTCCTGAAGGATGCCCATGGGATAAGAAACAAACACATCATTCTATTAGACAACATGTTATAGAAGAAGCTTATGAAGTTGTTGATGCCATAGACAATGGTAATATTGACAATTTAGTGGAAGAGCTTGGCGATTTATTGTTTCAAGTTGTGTTTCATGCAGAACTTGGAAGTGAAGTAGGTTATTTTAACTTTAGTGATATTGTAACTAATATTTGCAAAAAAATGTTTTTCAGACATCCCCATGTATTTGGAGATGTAGAAGCTAAGGATACTAGGGAGGCTTTAGATAGTTGGGAAGCTTCAAAACTTAAGGAAAAGAATTTAGCTACATACACAGAAAATCTAAAAAATGTTCCTAAGGCACTATCGCCCCTAAGCAGAAGTTACAAAATACAAAAGAGAGCCGCTGATGTAGGATTTGATTGGCCTAATTCAGAGGGTGCCTTACTGAAAGTTAAAGAAGAACTTTTGGAATTTATAGAAGAATATAATCGTCATAATATTGAAAATATGGAAGAAGAATTTGGTGATTTGTTGTTTGCACTGGTTAATTTTGCAAGGTTTGAGAAAATTAATCCGGACATTGCCCTTAACAAAACAATCAATAAGTTTATTGAGCGTTTTGAATATATTGAGAAAAATTCAAGAAAAGATTTAAAAGAAATGACTTTGAAGGAAATGGATAAGTTGTGGGAAGAATCAAAGTTCCAATAGGAATTTTAGATAAAATTAATTAACTACATTTTTACTAAGGAGGATTTTATGAATAAAGCTGAATTAATTGCCAGTGTTGCTGAAAAAACCGGTTTCACCAAAAAAGATGCAGAAAAAGCATTAAACAGTTTCATGGAAACAATAAAAGAAGAATTGGTTGCAGGTGGAAAGGTACAATTAGTTGGGTTTGGAACTTTTGAAGTTAGAGATAGAAAAGCCAGACAAGGAAGAAATCCAAGAAACCCTAGCGAAACAATAGATATTCCTGCATCAAAAGCACCGGTATTTAAAGCAGGAAAGTCACTTAAAGAAGCAGTTAATAATTAGGCATAAATACAAAGGTTAGTAGGGAACATATTAAATATGTTCCCTGTTAGTTTAAACATCTATGCGGAGGGGTTATGTGGGAACTAATTGAACATGCATTTATTGACTCGGCTAAAATGTTACCTTTCTTATTTGCAGCATACTTAGTTATTGAATATATTGAGCATAAGTCATCAGGTAAATTAATCCAAGGTTTAAGAAAATTTGGAGTCCTAGGCGGAGCAATTCTTGGATGTCTACCTCAGTGCGGGTTTTCCGTTGCGGCATCAAATTTATATGCTGGCAGAATAATAACTACAGGTACTTTAATAGCCCTATTTATTTCCACATCCGATGAAGCCATACCTATACTATTGTCAAACCCGGGAAAGCTCAATACTATTTTACTTTTTATAGGGGTTAAGATATTAATTGCAATAGTTGCAGGTTTTGGTGCAGATTACTTTCTGAAAGAATTTTTCCTAACAGCTAGCAAGGAAAATGGAGATACAATACAGCATCTATGTAAGGATTGTGGCTGTGAAGAGGAAGATGGTATAATAAAACCTGCTTTAAAACACACTTTAAATATATTCGTTTTTATTTTCCTTACGAACTTAGTTTTGAGCATATTAATTTCAATTTTAGGAGAGGAAAATCTATCAAGGATACTTTTAAACGATAATATTTTCCAACCTGTCTTGGCAGGGCTAATAGGTTTTATACCTAATTGTGCAGCATCCATTATTCTTACACAGTTATTTATTGATGGCAGCATTAGCTTTGGATCTGTAATTGCAGGTCTTTCCACGGGAGCGGGAATAGGATTGATGGTTTTATTTAAGGCAAATCAAAATCTAAAAGAAAACATTAAAATTATTACATATATTTACATAGTTTCTGTATTAAGTGGTTTACTCATTCAAATAATAGTGTAAAGATTAAAAATGAGACCGCGCAGTTTTCTGCCTTAAGGTGTTAGACCCGCAGTCTCATAAATTGGCTTAGAGCATTTACCTTTTCGAAGTTCCTAAATATGCGTCGATTATTTTTTTATCTTGTAACAATTCCATACCTTTTCCTTGGAAAGTTATATTTCCTGTTTCCAGTACATACCCATAGTCGGCAATTTTTAATGCTTTGTTGGCATTTTGTTCTATCAGTAATATTGTGGTTCCTTGTTTATTAATTTCTTCTATTATTTCAAAAATATTATTTACAACTAAGGGAGCTAAACCTAAAGAAGGTTCATCCATCATAATTAGTTTAGGTTTTGCCATTAATGCTCTACCTACTGCTAACATTTGTTGTTCACCACCAGATAAGGTTCCTGCAAATTGCCAGGCTCTCTCTTTTAATCGAGGAAATAATTCATAAACTTTGTTTATGTCCTCTTCAATTCTATCATTTCTAAGATATGCTCCTATTTTTAAATTTTCTAAAACGGTTAAGTTTGCAAAGACTTTCCTTCCTTCTGGTACTAGGGTAATTCCCTTTGCTACAATATCTATAGTATCGTTGCCAAGTATATCTTCATCCTGGAAAAGTATTTCTCCGGCACTTGCTTTTACAAGGCCTGCTATAGCTCTTAAGGTAGTAGATTTGCCGGCACCGTTAGCACCGATTAAAGTAACGATTGATTTTTCTGGTACATGGATATCGATACCTTTAACTGCAGATATTCCTCCGTAGTTAACGTGTAGATTGTTAATTTTAAGCATCTTCATCCACCCCCAAGTAAGCCTCAATAACTCTTTGGTTATTTTTAATTTCATCAGCAGTTCCTTGAGCAATAAGCTGACCGAAATCCAAGACGTAAATTTTTTCTGAAATTTCCATTACCAAGTCCATATGATGTTCAATCATAAAAATGGTTAGATTAAACTCATCTCTTATATTATAAATAAATGAAGACAACTCCATTGTTTCTGATGGGTTCATACCTGCTGCTGGCTCATCTAAGAGCAGCACATTTGCATCGGTAGCAAGAGCCCTAGCTATTTCTAACTTTCTCTGCTCACCATAGGGTAGAGAATGTGCTATTTCGTTTTTTAAAGTTAGCAATCCTAATTTATCTAAAAGCATTTCAGATTTTTCCCGCATTTGTTTTTCTTCCCTTTTAGACCAGGGCATTCTAAAGGTAGATGACATAAAATTACTTTTTATCCTTAAATGATTGGCAATCAATATGTTGTCAAGTACCGTTAAGTTTTTAAATAAACGAATGTTTTGAAAGGTTCTTGCAATACCCTTTTTAGTTATTTTATCCGGAGTAAGACCGGTTATATTTTCATCTTTGTAAAGTACATTTCCCTTGGTAGGCGCATATACACCAGTTATAACGTTGAAGGCTGTAGTTTTTCCTGCACCGTTTGGACCTATTAATGCTTCTATTCTTCCTTTTTCAACTTCTATATTAAGGTTGTTAACAGCAGTAACACCGCCAAATTGCATAGTTACATTTTCTACTTTTATAACACCCATTATGCTCTACCTCCTTCGGCGGGTTTTTTACGCTTCTTCCTATTAAACCAATCGCAAATAACTTTCCATGATAATTCCTTCTGCCCTAACAGTCCGTTTCGGAAAAACAGTACCAGTACCATCAACAGGAGGGAGAATATTACCATTCTTAGTCCCGGACGGAACAAAGGAATGTTTACTCCGAATAATGTAAGAGGAGAGTCAAAAAATCGCAATAGCTCAAGACCTACCGTAACCACAAAAGAGGCTATAATAGTACCTGATAGGCTTCCCATTCCCCCTAAGACTATAATTAAGAGAAAGTTGTAGGTAAAGGTGAAATAAAATTGATTAGGGTTTACAGTAGCTAAGAGTGTTGCCAATAATCCACCGCCGATTCCGGCAAAAAATGCGCCTATGCTAAAAGACATAACCTTGTGTTTAAATAAATTAATACCCATAGCTTCTGCTGCAACTTCATCCTCTCTTATTGCTTTAAAAGCTCTCCCGTAGCTTGAGTTTATTAAGAGCCATATTATAAATATGGCTAAAAGGGCCACGCCAAAGAAAACCCACATGGTCGGCATTTGAGGTATACTTTTAATTCCTAATGCACCATTTGTAATCGATTTTGTATTTGTAAAAACAATACGAATTATTTCAGAAAAGCCTAAGGTTGCTATGGCTAAATAGTCACTTTTTAATCTGAGAACCGGCATACCTATTAAAATTGCCACAAGGGCTGCTAAAAGTCCTCCTAATATAAGGGCAATAACAAAGGGCAATTCAATTTGTGCTAAAATAGGATTCTGGGGGGTAATATAAAATATTTTAGCCCTGTCAGCTAGGGGAACAGTGAATATTGCAACTGTGTAAGCACCGATAGCCATAAAACCTGCCTGTCCCAAAGAGAACAATCCCGTAAAACCGTTGACCAAGTTCATTGATACACTAACTATTGCATAAATTGCAGATAAATTCAATACACGTTTTATATATGGATCACCAATTTTGTTTGTATCTAAAAGTATTATAATTGTTGCAAATGCAAGAAAAAGCAATATATTTAAGATTAATTTATTTTTTTTATTAATTATCATACCTTATCCGTCACCTTCTCTCCAAGAAGTCCTGTGGGCTTAACCAAGAGGACAACTATTAATATAATAAATGCAATTGCATCCCTGTAACCGGTAAGTGATGGAAGGAAGGTAATAAGCATTATTTCAGACATGCCAAGTATGAATCCTCCAATAACTGCACCTGTTGTATTACCGATACCACCCAATACTGCCGCTATAAAGCATTTAAGCCCCGGCATAACACCCATAAGAGGCATTATGGAAGGATACCTTGAGCCCCAGAGAATTGCTCCAATTGCCGCTAAAGCGGATCCGATAATAAAAGTTGTGGATATTACTCGATTAATGTTTATTCCCATCAGTTTGGCTGTTTCAAAATCCCTTGAAACTGCCCTCATTGCCATGCCAATTTTAGTTTTATTTGTTATGAAGAGCACAAGATATAAAAGAACTAGTGTAATAAAAGGTGTAATTAATGTGGCGACAGACAATGAAATACTTCCTACTTTCACTGTGGTAGTTAAAACTTTAATGTCTGGAAATCCTCTTGGAACACCGGTAAACAAATAGGTTGCTAAATTTGAAAAAAGGAATGATGCTCCTATAGCAGAAATCATAATGGACATACGAGGGGCATCCCTTAAAGGCCTATAAGCTACTTTCTCAAGCAAAACACCAAGGGCAACTGTTGCTATTATTACAACTATAATAGCAATATACCAGGGTAGTTTAAAAGTAACAATGCTGAATGTCATAAAGTAGGCTGCCATCATAAAAATATCTCCGTGGGCAAAGTTAATAAGTCTTAAAATTCCATAAACCATGGTATATCCTATTGCCAAGAGGGCATACAGACTTCCTAAGGAAATACCATTGGCAAGTTGCTGCATGAAAAGCTGACTAGTCATATTTATTCCTCCAAATATCTATAAAACTGTAAAGGGCGAACGAATAGTTCGCCCTGAATTTATTAATTCCTATTTTACTTCAACTGTATCAATGTATACGAACTGTCCATTTTCAACTGTTTTTATAACGGCTATGTTTTTGTCTGCGTCTCCTTCTTCAGTGAAGTTTATTATTCCGGTAACGCCTTCAAAATCTTTTGTTTCTCTTAGGGCATCTCGTATTGCTACCCCATCCGTGGAGCCAGCTCTTTCGATAGCATCTCTTAGCAAGATGTATGCATCATAACCTAAGGCTGCAACTGCAGGAATTATAGGTTCGCTGCCTGCCAATTCTTCCTTATATCCTTCTACAAATCTTCTTGCTTCTTCCGTAGCAGGGTCATTTTCATCAAAGAATGTTGAAAGGACAATACCTTCTGCATCTGCCCCTGCAACATCGATAACAGCAGGATTTTCCCATGTATCACCGCCCATTATTAAACTTTCAACACCAAGATCTCTTGCTTGTTTAATTATTAATGGAGCTGTAGTTGCTGCACTTGGTGCAAATATAACGTCTGGATTCTTTGCTTTAATATTTGTAAGAATTGCATTAAAGTCAGCTTCGTTTAACTGAAATTCGGAAATATCTACTATACTGTTATCGTCTCCTGTTAATTCCTTAAAGGCGTTAATAAAGAAGTTTCCAAGACCTACTGAGTAGTCATCTCCATTCTGCATTATTACAGCCGCAGTCTTTGCACCCTGTTCTATGGCGTAGTTAGCCATAACTTCTCCTTGGAAGGGGTCTAGGAAACATGCACGGAAGTAGAAGTCATTGCCCTGTGTTACCATAGGGTTTGTAGCCGAAGCAGCCATTGTAGGTATTTGTGCATTTCTTATAATATCACCGGCTGCAATAGAAACGGCTGAACCGTAAGAACCAATTATTGCAACAACTTTATCTTGCTCAACCAGACGAGTTACTACAGTAGTTGCTTCCCCTTGATCACTTTTGTTGTCATGTACAAATAATTCAATTTTTTTGCCTAATACTTCAGGATAGATTTTGTTTGCATATTCGATTCCGCCTAATTCCTGAAGACCGCCACCGCCATTCATACCTGTAAGAGGCTCAAAAACACCTATTTTTATAACATCTTCATCTGCCGTTGCGCTGCTGTCCTGGCTTCCTCCACAAGCTGTTATTAAAGACAGCAGCATTAAAATACAAATAAATAGTGATAATTTTCTTTTCATAAACTTCTCCTTGCAATTTATAAAATTTTTATGATTATAACACTGAAAACATTTTTTTGCAAGAAGTTTTCCGCCGTATAAATACAACAGTCTCATAATTGATTACAAAACAATTGATTTGTTTCTAATTATGAAACTGTTTTCATGATCAAAAATAAAAAAATCAAACTGCTACAATATATTAGCAGCTTGATGAATTTATTCTTAATTAAATTTTGAAGTTAAATTTAATACTCGTTCTTTTAATAGATTTTCATCATGAGTTTTGCTGAGGGCTGCATCCATTATGTGGGCTAATTCTATCATTTCAGCTTCCTTCATACCCTTTGTAGTAACAGCAGGAGTTCCTATTCTCAATCCGCTTGTAACGAAAGGACTTTGTGGGTCAAAAGGAATAGTATTTTTGTTAGTAGTAATATGGATAGCATCTAAGATTTTTTCAGCTTCCCTACCGGTTAGATTCTTATTTCTAAGGTCTACTAGCATAAGGTGGTTGTCGGTTCCACCGGATACAATTCTAAATCCTTTATTCCTTAACTCAGAGGATAATGCCTTAGCATTTTTTAGAACTTGCTGTTGGTATAAGATAAAACTATCATCTAAAGCTTCTTTGAAACAAACAGCTTTAGCAGCAATTATGTGTACTAAGGGTCCTCCTTGTATTCCCGGGAAAATTGCTTTATCAATTTTTTTTGCAAATTTATTTTTACATAGTATCATTCCGCCTCTTGGGCCTCTTAATGTTTTGTGAGTGGTTGTAGTAACGAAGTCTGCACAATCTACCGGGTTTGGATGAAGTCCTGCAGCTACAAGTCCTGCTATATGGGCCATATCAACCATGAAGTAAGCATCGACTTCATCGGCTATTTCTCTAAAGATTTCAAAATCAATAATTCTCGAATATGCACTAGCACCAGCTACTATCATTTTAGGTCTTTCTTTTTTAGCAATCTCTCTAACTTGGTCGTAATCTATTATTTCTTTCTCTTTGTCTACTCCATAGAAAACTACGTCAAAGTAAGAACCAGACATATTTACAGGACTTCCATGAGTTAAATGACCGCCATGTGATAAATCCATGCCTAATATTTTATCTCCTGGTTTTAATACGGCAAAGTATACACCGAAGTTGGCATTTGAGCCGGAATGAGGTTGGACATTGGCATGGTCTGCACCAAATAACCTTTTAGCTCTGTCTATTGCAAGTTTTTCAATCTTATCAACAAATTCACATCCGCCATAATATCTTTTGGCAGGATATCCTTCTGCATATTTGTTGGTTAAGTGACTGCCCATTGCTTGTAGTACAGTTTCCGATACAAAATTTTCCGATGCTATCAATTCAATATTGATATTTTGTCTTTCTTTTTCTTCCATCATGTAGTCAAACAGTTCTTTGTCATTTTTGTCAACTAAATCAAAGTTCATATATTTCTCCTTATACATATATTTTTGGAAGCCTTCTTACTGCTAAATTGGTAAGTACCTCATATGAAATAGTAGCTCTCATTTTAGCCACATCTTCTGCTGTCATTGCTCCGTCGGTACCGTCGCCGTAAATAATTATTTCATCCCCTATTTTAGGAGAATCTACATTTGATAAATCAATCATAAATTGGTCCATGCACACCCTACCTACTATAGGGCATTTAGTACCTTTAACTACCACATAGGCTTTGTTGGACAAAAGTCTTGAATATCCGTCGGCATATCCCAAGGGTACAGTTCCTACTACTGTAGGTTTATTAGTTGAGTAAAGATGTCCATATCCTACCCCTTCGCCGGCTTCAACGGTTTTTACATTGGCAAGTTTTGCTTTTAAGGTAAGACAAATTTTAAACTTGTATTCTTCTTTATTTACCTCATCTGAAGGGTAGAACCCAGTTAATATAATCCCTGGTCTAACCATGTCAAAATAGTATTCAGGCATTTCTACTATAGTAGCACTGTTAGCTATATGCTTAGTAGGAATTTTTACCTTTCTTTTATTAAGCATTTCCATAAACTTTATAAACCTACTTGCCTGCATATGGGCAGTAGTTTTATCTTTTTCGTCGGCTCTGGCTTGATGAGAATAAGCGCCTTCAATTATAATATTTTGAAGTTTTGATAGTTGGGCTACCTTATCTGCATTTTTTTCTGTAGGCATAAAACCCAGCCTGTTCATACCAGTCTCTACTTTTATATGGATTTTTGCTTTCTTATTTAATGTCTTAGCAGTTGTATCTAATTTTACCCCATGGTCATAATTGTATATGGTCAAGGTTATGTTGTTTTCTATTGCGTCAACATAGAATTCTTCTGGAGTAAAACCGAGAACTAATATGTCTTTGTTTTTTATTTCTTTTCTTAATTCTAAAGCTTCTCCAATTACTGCCACTGCCAACATGTCTACACCATGTTCTAGGTATATTTTCGACAATTCAATAGCTCCCATTCCGTAGCTATCTGCTTTAACTACTGCACAGATTTTCCTATTAGGACCTACAGCTCGTCTTACTTCTAATAGATTATGGGCAGCATTTTTTTTGTTTATTTCCACCCAAGCAGGCCTTAGCTTTTTGTCCATAATTTTTTCTCCCATAGTTTTCGTTAGGATTAATTATAACAAATCAATTTGATTAAAGCAATATTACAAAAAAATAAGATTCTTCTATGGTTCGGTACTATGAACCAGGAAGAATCTTATTTTTTTGTAGGTTAGGGTGTAAGGAATAGAAGTACTACGTCGATTATGCCGTCAAATCCCCCGTATAAATCATATAGTTGAGCCTTAGTTCCAGCTTTTATATCTGTTTTACTGCCTTCTTTAAAAGCTATTATATTTCCGGAACTATCTAGGGTACATATATAAACTTCTAAATTTGATGCATATTCCATGTAAGTAATATCATCAATTAAGAGTTGGTTAGTATAAATTTGAGTAATTTTAACTCTTTCTGTTTCTGGTGTAACTCTTTCTATATTTGTAATTACACCGTTAGCGATAACAGCTCTTAGGTAGGAATTCATCAGAGATGGAATTCTTTTACCTGCTGTAGAATTATTTGTAATTGAAAATACATTACTGTCGTTAAAGAATTGCACATGACTGGTTGTATTGTCAATTTTCGTAACCCCTCTTATTATGCCATATATAGTTCCATTATAATTTTGTACACTAGGAACTATAGGTCCTACACTGGAAGTTTTCAATCCCTTAGTAAGATAAATAGCATCTACATGACCTAAGTAATTAATAACTGCTTTTCCTTCCAGATAGGAGTTAAGTTGAGAAATATCTAAAATTTGATATTTGTTGTTACTCTCATAAACGATAAATGTATCTGATGAAATATAGTATCCATTTCCTAAGGTACGTGTTTGGTTATTATAGGAGCTTGAAATAGCTTTTGTAGGTAAGGCATTGATTATTTTCACTGCTCCTTTAGATACGGGATCAAACTTTATTAAATCCCTACTTTTTATTAATACTTGTTTTAAATCCTGAGATTCATTTTCATAAACATTAACTACCTTTGAATTATCCGCTAGGGAATAGGTTTTAAGACCTCCATATTGGTCAAGTATTCTTGCAGAGGCTTGGCCATTGGTCCCATTAGCTGAACTTACTACAATTCCATAAGTAGAAGGTTCTTTTCCGTACTTATTAATATATAATTTAATAATATTATTGTTTTCATCTAATATTAAACTTACATGATCATTTACATTAGCTTCCTCAGTGAAGATAAAGTCACTAGCAGTCATATAACTTATATTATTAACAGTATAAAAAGTTTTGTCATCCACAGTTTGAACATTAGTTACAATTCCATTAGTCTTTGATCTTAATACTTTTAATGTTAACCTACTATTTCTGTTTGATTGTGTTTCATAGAAGTATACTAGATCATGTAGCTCTATATCTTCCAAGGTTTTTGCATCTCCGTGGATATGTAATTTATTGTAGTTAATTTCTGAATTTATTAAGGGAAGATATTTGCCGGCAAATTGCTTGCTTCCTTCCTCATATAAATCCTTTTTCTCTAAGACAACTATATCAGTTGTTTTGTATGCGATAATTCCAATAACATCTCCTTTAAAGGAATCATCTTCATAAACAATTTTTATTTTAGAGTCAATTAAGTCCTTAAAGTTTCCCCTTTCTCCGTTAATAACTATAGGTATAGTAGGAACTTTGAAAACTCGCACGTTACCGTAATCATCTGTTACAAAGATTACTCTGTTCGTTAGTAAACTTGTAACAGTTCCCGTAAATTCATTGTATTGAGGGTTAGTTAGGTGGACGGTATTGCCCTTTATATCATAGTATACATCCCATTTATTAAACAAATAATCAGTATAGTCAAAGTTATCAACATTTAACTTATTTATAGTTATTTCCTTTGTTTCTTTTTTTCCTAAATTTGAAATTAGCTGTTTATTGGTAATATTTACTTTATTGTTTTCCCTTACTGTAACTAGATTCTTTTCAAGGGCATTATATAGCATTATGGATATATCTCTCCTAGATGCAAACTCTGAAGTTGGATCAATATTTTCAAATAGATTTAGTTCTATAGCTTTTTCATGATAGTTAGAAGGCCAGTTGCCTAGAAGTACTTCATCGCTATATCCTAAAAGACGTAGTACCATAGTATATGCTTCTTCAAATTTTATTAAATTATCAGGTCCAAACAAGCTAGGGGAAATTCCCTTAACAATTCCTAAAACATTTGCCAATTCAACATAATTTTCAGCCCAATGACCATCCATATCTTTATAAACGGAAGTCATATTTTGAGAATAATCGTAATAGCCTGCTGCAACCATTACCATCTTGGCCATTTCTGCCCTGGTAACAATTTTACTAGCTTTAAAACTATTGTCCGGGTATCCGGAAATAATTTTATAAGCTGCCAAAACCCCTACCGCTTCTTCAAGTTGAGGATCGCTTATGTCATAAAGGTCTACGGCAAGTACATTGGTAGACATAATAAGTATAAAAATTATTATTAAAAATAATATTTTTTTCATTTTATCAATCCTTACATACAATTAAAAAATACCATTAAAGATAGTATTTCTCATAATTAATTATATAATAAAATAATTTAAGTAGTATTACATTAACATTACATTGGACAGCTGTTTACTTGTCAACAATTTTATAAATAAGAGTATCTTCTAGAAGTGGCAAGATTATATATTTTTTTGGACTTATCCACAGTTTTCAAAAGTTGTCTAAGGAAGTTATAAACAGATTTAGTGGTTTTTTTAGCACTTGTCAACAGAATTATCCACAAATGTGCACATTTTAACAAGATTTATCAGTCCATATCATTTTCTGATTTTTTGAAAATGTAGACATCGATAATTGATTTAATTAATGCAGCTACAGGGGCAGCAAATAATAATCCTAAAAGACCGAACAATCCTCCGCCGATTACTATGGAGATAATTACTAAAAGAGGTCTTATTGACAATTGACTGCCTGTAATCTTTGGATCTATAATTAGACTTTCTACCTGCTGTAAGAAAAGAATTAATATAAATAAAAGAAATCCTTTCTGTGGGTTATATAAAATATTTATTAAAACGATAGGAATACCGCCGATGTATGTTCCAAAGTATGGAATCATGTTTGTAACAGCTATGACGATTCCGTCAATAGTAGGATAAGGACATTTAATAATATACTTTGAACCGAAATAAGTTAGTAAACCTATAATAAGAGAGGCTAAAGCCTTTCCTGATATGTAGCTAGAAAGATTGTGGTAAAGATGGTGACTTATTTTAACAATATCCTTTGCAGTTTTTTTACCTAAGGAAATACTAGAGAATTCTTCAATCCAATTTTCAATTCCCTCCTTATCGACCAATATATATACAGATATTATTATAGATAAGATAATATTGGAGAATACTATAAATATATTAATTACTTTCGTAAGGGCATTGTTAACTAAGTCAGTTAAGAGAGAAGATAGTTTTTGGGCAATTTCTGCAAAATATATTTTTATAAATAAATTATCCCCTAAGAAGGATAATAAATTATTTGCTTTACGATAAAGTTTAGGTACATCTCGTGATAATTGGCAAATGCTTTCAGATATATTAGGCGCAATAGTCGTAACTATAATCGATACTAATAAAAGAATAATGATATAGGTCATTGTAACGGCAATGTATCTGTTTTCTATTTTTAAAGTTTTTTGGAAAAATACTAAAATAGGATTTAAAATAGCAGCCAAAAGTATTCCTGCAAAAATAGGATAGCAAGTTTGAATTATTAAAGATAGTCCATTTTCTAAATATATAAACCTAAAAATTGCAATATATAAAATGAAAGCTGGTAAAACAACAAAATTTTTTTTCAAAGAATCACCCTTTAACATTATTGCTAATTAATATTAAATATTTTTGAAATTTATGAATAATATATTTTTTTCAGGTAATAATCATAGTGATAATACTTTTTTTATCTTCTTCCAAATTATATAAACTCCCGCGGAACATTGCGGGATGTTTTTTTGTAACCCTTATTAGATTTTTGCTTAAGATTGACGTCAATAGACATTTATTATATAATTAGGGCATTAAATTTATAGAGGTAGTTATGGAGAAGAAATTTTTAGGTAATACGGATATGGAAGTATCTGTAATAGGATTAGGTGGAATACCAATACAGCGGATAAGTGAAGAGGAAGCAATCGATTTAATAGTTGAGTGTAAAAATCGCGGAATTAATTTTATAGATACTGCCAGAGCTTACACTGTAAGCGAAGAATATATTGGTAAAGGTTTAAAAGTTGCTGGCCGTGAAAATTTTTATATTGCTACAAAGGCCATGAGCTATAGTTATACTTCAATGAAAAGTTCAATTGAAGAAAGTTTAAAAACTATGGATATTGACTATATAGATTTATATCAAATTCACAATGTGAGAAGTAAAGAGCAATTGGAAGAAATTTTCTCTGAAGAGGGAGCTCTTAAAGCATTGAAAGAAGCAAAAGAAAAGGGCCTAATTAAGCACATAGGAATTACCGGACATATAAGGGAATTATTAATAGAGGCCATTGACAATGACGAAATCGAAACAGTTCAATTTCCTTTTAATCCGGTGGAACCCCAGGGGACAGAGTTATTTCTAAAGGCTCTTAATAAAGGCTTAGGCACTATTGCAATGAAACCCTTGGCAGGAGGGGCCTTGGACAATCCTTTAATTTCATTGAAGTATATTTTAAACAGTAATCTTGTAACTATTGCCATACCGGGAATGGATTCTATAGAACAAGTTATTCAAAATTCAGAAATTGGAATTAATTTAGAAGCTCTTACAGAAGAGGAAGAGGATATAATTAACAAGGAAGTTGAAAGTTTAGGTACGGAATTTTGCAGGAGGTGCGGATACTGTAAGCCTTGCCCCGAAGGAATAGACATACCAAGTGTATTTATTTATGAAGGTTACGCCTTAAGGTATAATATGTCAGAATATGCAAAGCTTAAATACGATTCCTTAGAGGTAAAACCAGATGAATGCGTACGCTGCCGCAAGTGTGAAGGAAAGTGTCCTTACAATCTTCCCATAGTAGATAAATTGAAACATGCAGTAGAAACATTTAAGATGCTCTAAGCCCATTATTAAAGGAAAAATGTCTGGAAGGTCATTTATACCCAAAATATGCGACCATAGGAATAAATATTTTGGTGAATGAGACTGCGAGAGTTTAGAATAGGAGTTAATATGCGAAATTATAGTGTTTTTGATATAATTGGTCCTATAATGATAGGACCATCCAGCTCCCATACTGCTGGCGCTGCAAGACTAGCTAAAGTTGCAGCTTCAATTTCAGGAGACAAAATTGTAAAAGTAGAGTTCTTACTTCACGGTTCCTTTGCTGAAACATATGTAGGACATGGAACAGACAAAGCATTAGTTGCCGGAATATTAAATATGGAGCCTTGGGATGAAAATTTGAAAGACTCTATTAAAATTGCCCAGGAAAAAGGAATAGAGATTGTATTCACACCTGCTGATTTAGGGGAAGTACATCCTAATACAGTAAAATTTATTATTGGGAAAGAGGATGGAAGTATAAGGCAGGTAACAGGATCATCTATAGGCGGAGGAAATATATTTATTTTTGATATTGATAACCAGGCAGTTGAATTTACCGGAGAACGTCCTACCCTACTTACTCATCATAGAGATTTACCGGGAGTAATATCAAAGATATCTTCTATTTTGTACGAGGAAAATATAAATATTGCTAATATGCGTGTCTATCGAAATGGAAAGGGTAAAATGGCAACTATGGCATTGGAAACAGACAGCATTATTACGGAAGAAGTAATGAATAAAATAAAAAACATCAGTGAAATAGATAATGTCAAGTATATTAATCCTATTGTGGAAGGAGTAATTTAATGTTTGTTTCGAGTGGTAAAGACTTACTGGAAAAATGCAATGAAAAGAATATTCCCATTTGGGAGTACACTATAAGGGAAGAAATTGAATCCAGTGAAAGTAATAGAGAGAAAGTTATAGAGAAAATGAGAAGCACTCTCCACGTTATGATGAATTCCTCTCAATATGCACAAGATAATGAAGTAAAATCAGTAAGTGGTTTAATCGGAGGAGATGCATATAAAATTAAAAATTATTCTGACAAGGGAGAAACCCTGACGGGAGAATTAATGAATAAAGCAATGGCAAGGGCTTTATCTTCTTCAGAGGTTAATGCAGCAATGGGTAGAATAGTAGCATGTCCAACGGCAGGTTCCTGTGGTATTTTGCCTGCAGTAGTTTTATCTGCAGGAGAAAAACTTAATAAATCCGAAGATGAACTGTTAAATGCTTTATTTACCGCAGCAGGAGTGGGGATTTTAATAGCGAAAAATTCAACTTTAGCTGGAGCTGAAGGAGGATGTCAGGCGGAATGTGGTTCTGCTGCTGCAATGGCATCGGCTGCAGTGGTGGAAATGATGGGTGGATCTCCGGAACAGGCATTAACAGCAGCTGCAATAGTTATTAAAAATGTTTTAGGCCTGGTTTGTGACCCGGTGGCCGGCTTAGTTGAAGTGCCTTGTGCTAAAAGAAATATTGCAGGTACTGTAAGTGCATTAACTACAGCAGATTTAGTTATGAGCGGGGTATATAGTAAAATTCCTTTTGATGAAGTAGTAGAGGCCATGTACAAAATCGGAAAACAAATGCCTTCAGAACTACGGGAAACGGCTCAGGGAGGAATAGCTATAACACCTACAGCTCTTAAATTAAAAAAGGGAATTTTTGAAAATTAACATGGTATCAGAATGGTAATAAGGGGCTGTCGCTAAGAACGACAGTCCCCTTTATATAGAATTAATCATATTTTCCTAAGTTACTAATTTTAATTAAATAAATCTGTTGATAAATAGCGCTCTCCAGTGTCTGGTAACAAGACGACAATGGTTTTATCAGCATTTTCAGGACGTTTTGCTATTTCTGTTGCAGCGTGAAGAGCTGCCCCTGATGATATTCCTACAAGTATTCCTTCTGTTTTAGATATTAATCGACCTGTTTGGAAAGAATCTTCGTTGGAAACCGTAACTATTTCATCGTAAATATTTGTATTTAAAGTGTCTGGTACGAAACCTGCCCCTATTCCCTGTATTTTGTGAGGACCGGCTTTTCCTTGGGAAAGTACTGGACTATCAACAGGTTCAACAGCAATTACCCTAATATCAGGATTTTGTGACTTTAGATATTCGCCTACACCTGTGATTGTTCCACCTGTTCCAATGCCTGAAACAAATATATCTACTTTACCCTCTGTATCTTCCCAAATTTCAGGTCCTGTTGTAGCTTTGTGAATTGCTGGATTTGCGGGGTTTACAAACTGTCCTGGTATAAATGAATTAGGTATTTCTTTTGAAAGTTCTTCAGCTTTTGCTATGGCACCTTTCATAGCTTTGGAACCTTCCGTAAGAACTACTTCCGCACCGTAAGCTTTAAGTAAATTCCTTCTTTCAATACTCATGGTCTCAGGCATTGTAAGTATAACTTTGTATCCTTTAGCAGCTGCTACTGCTGCAAGACCGATTCCTGTATTTCCGCTGGTTGGTTCAATAATAACGGAACCTGACTTGAGTTGACCCTTTTCTTCTGCAACTTCTATCATGGCTTTTGCAATTCTATCTTTTACACTTCCTGCAGGATTAAAGTATTCTAGCTTTGCTAAAATTTCTCCACCTATACCTATTGACTCTTTATATTTGCTAAGTTTTAATAAGGGTGTTCTTCCTATTAAATCAGTTATTGATGAATAAATCTTTGACATATACGACCTCCTGTATAAAGCATATATATCATATATGCTTTATAAATATATTATATTCTCTTAATTAAGTTTTGTCAATTAATATTTTTATATACCAAATAAAAAGATTTAAACATTGGATTATAAAATAATCGATATTTTTTCGATTTGTCTTAATAGTAGACTGTAAACAGCAGAATATTATTATAGATTGGAATTTTATAAAAGAAAAAACAAACGAAGTAACTCTTTAAAAGTAACTTCATTTGTTTTAGAGATAGTACATGTAGTTACCTCTGTATTGACTTAAGTTATCTACAAGGTCTTCAATAGTAATGTTAGTTAATGTATCTTTTATGGTGTTATCGAGAATCTTAAATATATTTTCCTGCATGCAATTTTCTAATTGAGGATCACTTTCTTTCACTGTTTCTTCTGTTTCTTCAAAAAGGGAGTTTTCTATAGATAAAAGCACCTCATATAAAGTAATTTTGTCTGCAGGTCTTGATAAGCTATATCCTCCCTTTGCTCCCTTGGTAGAAGTAACAATATCTCCTCGTTTCAAAAGTGCAAATACTTGTTCTAGGTAAATTTTTGATATTTTAAGTTTTTCAGATAGGCTGATTACTGTTACTAATTCATCATCTGTTTGTTCTTCTGCCATAGTTATTACCGCAGCAAGACCGTACCTGGCTCTAGCAGAAATTTTCATTATTTTCATTCCTTTCTAAGTATAGTTAGACCGCTAATTCATATTGATTCGATATGTTTTAATAGTAGCATTGCCCAGTTCAAAAGTCAATATATAGCAAACCTATGTCACGCCCTCAGGATTTGATTTAACTTAGAGAAAAATTAACAAACAAATCGAAATAAATAGCCTAATCTGTCATTAGATCCTAAATCCTTTTCTAATTGTTCCTAGTATGCGACAAATAAGAAAATATCATAAAGATCTTTTAAACTCAAGATAGGGAATAACTACCATAGAATGTTTACTAATTAACATTAATATGGTATAATATAAGTAATACCTTTTCACAAGGAACTTCGACTTGTTATTTTGTTAAATACATAACAGCAATATTAAACCATAATCGCCAGCATAAATTTTAAAGTGAAGGGAGATTAATATTGAATACTTATAACTCTTATGATACTTATAATAATACAAAACTATTAGATGAAATAGATAAGCTTAGGTTTGAAAATCAAGCTCTAAAAATTTTTTTTAATGATATTTCTGAATGTCTGGTTATGATAGATCAAAATGGTTTTATTGTAAAGATGAACAAAGCATATGCAAATTTCCTGGGTATTGAAATAGTAGATGCAATTGGTGAGCATGTTACTGAAATAATAGAAAATACGCGATTACATATTGTTATCGAAACAGGTATAAGTGAAATAGGACAAATTCAGTGGATAAACGGACATGAATCTATAACTTCAAGGATTCCCCTATTTAATAATGGAAAGATTATTGGGGCTGTTGGTATGGTTATATTTCGTAATTCCATGGAAGTAAATATGCTCTATAAGAAAATTAAAGAAGCTAATATAGAGCTTGACAACTATAAAGAACGTCTTAGGAGGGTTCAAAAAAACTATTTAGCAATAGACGACATAATTGGCAATAACAGCAAAATTATCAAATTAAAGAATACTATTAAGAGAGTAGCAACTTCGGATTCTACTATATTAATAACTGGAGAAAGCGGTACAGGTAAAGAGGTTTTTGCTAATGCCATTCATGAAATGAGCAACCGAAGAGATAATAAATTTGTTAAAGTAAATTGTGCAGCTATACCTGAAACTATTTTGGAATCGGAGCTTTTTGGTTATGAAGAAGGTGCCTTTACTGGTGCTAAAAAGGGCGGCAAAATTGGAAAATTTGAACTGGCAAATCAAGGAACTATCTTTCTTGACGAAATTGGTGATATGGGAATGAATATGCAATCAAAGTTGCTGCGTGTATTACAAGAAAAAGTAGTTGATAAAGTAGGTGGCAGCAAACCTATAAATATTGATGTAAGAATAATTGCAGCTACAAATCAAAATCTTATTGAGAAAATAAATAAGGGTAGTTTTCGCGAAGATTTGTATTTTCGGCTAAATGTCATACCTATAGAAATTCCGCCATTGCGGGAAAGGCTTGATGATATACCAGTTTTATGTGAATATTTTATAAAACAATTCAATTATAAATTTGGTATATATATCGAAAAAATAGAAGATGAAGCAATGGAATATCTTAAGAACTATTCATGGCCGGGAAATATACGCGAATTAGAAAACGTTATCGAAAGGGCCTATAATTTTGTTGATTCCAATATTATTACTAAAGAGCAACTTCCTGAAAAGATAACAAAAGAAAAAAGGTATTTTTACGAAGGAGATTTAAATAACAAACTTAATAATTATGAAAAAAATATAATTTTTGAAACACTAGAAATGTGCGGTGGAAATAAAAGTAAAACCGCTAGAATACTTGGAATAAGCAGAGCCAATTTATATCAAAAATTAAAGAAATATGAGTAAACAAATATAGAAGGCTATTGCTAGCCTGGAAACTATAAGCAAACCTGTATACTATTATTACACTGTTATAATAGTATATAGGTTTGCTTATTTCCTTTTAATTTAAGGGGATACTTAGTACATAATAGGGATTTTATAATTGAAGTGTAAATAAATGTAACAGCATCTTAGAAGAAAGCGTTTAAAATATAACAAATTTGATTGGCACGCTTTATGCAATATTATTAACTAGCTTCCTCATTAATCCAAGAGTTCCAGATAATATTATGAATTTAGAGGCTGGAACACTTACTATAAAGTATCAAAATAGTAGTAAAAGTGGTCGAAAAGTTAACAATTATATTTATTAATATAAAAGGGAGGATGATATCATGAAAAAAGTAACTGTTATGTCAGCAGATGAAGCTGCTAAGTTTGTTCAGGATGGGCAAACGGTTGTAACAAGCGGGTTTGTTGGAAGCGGATGTCCAGAATCATTAACGAAAGCTTTAGAAAACAGATTTATTAACACTGGAGCTCCCAAAGACCTTACTTTGTTTTATGCTGCTGCTCAAGGTAATAGAGATGGTAGCGGCGCTGAACATTTTGCTCATGTAGGTATGACGAAACGTGTAATTGCAGGACATTGGAATATGGCTCCCCGCCTTGGTAAATTAGTTATTGATAATCAAATAGAAGGTTACAATTTACCTCAGGGAACTTTGTCTCAATTATTGAGAGATATTGCAGCTCATAAAGTGGGGACTATTACCCATGTTGGACTAAATACATTTGTTGATCCAAGAAATCAGGGCGGAAAATTGAATGAGATTACTAAAGAAGATATCGTAGAGTTAATAAATATAAATGGACAAGAAAGGCTCTTATATAAGTCAATGCCAATTGATATTGCATTCATTAGAGGTAGCTATGCTGATGAATTAGGAAATGTGACTGTTCATAGAGAAGTAGCTCCAACAGAAGTTACTTCAATGGCTCAAGCAGTTAAAAATTCCGGTGGTAAGGTATTTGTACAAGTTGAACGGATGGTTAAAGCAGGTAGTTTAGACCCAAGGTTGGTAAAAATCCCAAGAATTTATGTAGATGGAATAATAATAGCTAAGCCGGATGATCATGAGCAATGCTTTGGACATTCCTTTGACCCTTCCTTAACAGGTGAAGTTCAAGTGCCCCTTGATACTATTTCAATACCCCCATTATCTACTAAAAAGATAATTGGCAGAAGGGCTGCAATGGAGTTAAAAGAAGACGTTGTAGTCAACCTTGGAATTGGAATTCCGGAGTACATTTCTATGGTAGCTAATGAAGAGGGTATTGGTGATTATATGACCCTTACAGTAGAAGCGGGACCAATTGGTGGTGTTCCAGCCGGTGGCTCTCAATTTGGCGCTTCTATTAATCCTGAATGTATTTTAGAACAACATATGCAGTTTGACTTTTACGATGGTGGAGGTGTGGACCAAGCATTTTTAGGATTAGCTGAAGCCGATTCCCATGGGAATATAAATGTTAGTAAATTTGGACCAAGACTTGCAGGTTGTGGCGGGTTTATAAATATTACACAAAACGCTAAAAGTGTACATTTTTGCGGAACATTTACTGCCGGTGGACTAGAAACCACTATAAAAGATGGAAAACTTATAATAGAAAAAGAAGGAAAGTATAAGAAGTTTATTAAAGATGTAGAACATATAACATTTAGTGGTGATTATGCAAGAAAAGTAAATCAACCGGTAATGTATATAACAGAACGAGCTGCTTTTGAGTTAAGACAAGATGGATTGTATTTAACGGAAATAGCTCCGGGAATAGATTTAAAAACACAGGTTCTTGACCTTATGGACTTTATGCCCAAAATGGACGGCCAGCCAAAAATAATGGCAGAAGCCATTTTTAGGGATGAAGTCATGGGGATAGCTAATAAATAAAAATTAAAGGAGAATGTGAAATGAATTTTGAGTTTAATGAAAAGCAAAAAATGATTATTAAAAATGCTAGAGATTTAGCAGAGAATTATTTATTACCTGGAGTAATAGAAAGAGATGAAACAAGTACCTTTCCAATGGATGGCTATAAAAAGCTAGGACAACTTGGTTTTATCGGATTACCTTATTCATCTGAATATGGCGGTTCAGATGCAGGTTATTTAGAGTATGTTTTAGCAGTAGAAGAAATTGCCAAAGTTGATGCCTCTTTAGCTATAGCTTATTCAGTTGCTACTTCATTATATGGTGGTCCGATTGCAGATTATGGAACAGAAGAACAAAAGAAAAAATACTTACCCCCTGTACTATCAGGTGATTCACTTGGCGCTTTTAACTTGACAGAACCAAATGCAGGTTCGGATGCTGCAGGCGTTATAACGAGGGCAGAAAAGAAAGGTGATCACTATCTATTAAATGGATTGAAGTGTTTTTCCACAAATGGTCCCTTAGCAGATTACTTTTTCGTAGTAGCCAGTACAGATTCTGAACAAAAAACAAGGGGCTTATCAGGATTCATAGTAGAAAAGTCATTCCCAGGCGTAACAATAGGTAAAGTTGATAATAAAATGGGTATTCGCTCAGCTCAAGTTTCAGAAGTAATATTTAATGACGTTATGGTACCTGAAGAAAACCTAATATTAGAAGAAGGAAAAGGATTCTTCCTCGCAATGAAAGCTCTTGATGGAGGAAGAATGGGTGTTGCTGCTCAAGCTCTTGGAATTGCAGAAGGTGCATATGAATTAGCGAGAAAATATTTGATGGAAAGAGAACAATTTGGAAAACCATTATATAGAAACCAATACCTATCTTTCAAAATGGCAGAATTAAATATAAAAATAGAGCAGGCAAAATTGTTACTTTATAAAGCAGCTTGCGATAAAGATGCAGGAAGGTCATACACTACCTCGGCTGCAAAAGCAAAATATGCATGTACAAATCTTGCTATGGAAGTAACTACTGAAGCTGTTCAAATGCATGGAGGAAATGGATACATGAGAGAGTATCATGTAGAAAGAATGATGAGAGATGCCAAGATAACTCAAATTTATGAAGGAACAAATGAAATTCAGAAGCTAATTGTAAGCGGTGGTTTATTTAGATAGATTTGCTAAATAAGTGTTATATATACTATGAAACTCATTCATGAAAAATAGTTTATTAGGAGGATATATGTCAAACTTATTATTGGAATTAGCAAAAGAATTAAATAATATAGAAGTTAATATAGTAGAAGATGAAATCGCTGTTGTAAAAATGAACAGACCAAAAGCTTTAAATGCACTTAATAATGATACCCTAAATGAACTTGTTAGTATTTTTGATGCGATAAAAGAAGAAGACGCAATTAGAGGTGTAATTGTAACAGGAGAAGGAAGGGGTTTTGTTGCAGGTGCTGACATAGTTCAAATGCAAAATTACAAAAGTATAGAAGGAAGACAATATGCAGGTTTTGCCCAAAGTATTTTTAATAAAATAGAAAATTTGGAGAAGCCTGTAATAGCGGCAGTTAATGGTTATGCACTAGGTGGTGGTAGTGAATTAGCTTTAAGCTGTGATATTAGAATAGCCTCAACTAAGGCTGTATTTGGTCAACCGGAAGTTGGTCTTGGTATAATCCCATGCTTTGGAGGTACACAAAGATTACCTAGATTAATTGGTCCTGGATTAGCAAAGGAATTAATTTTTTCAGGTAGACAAGTAAAGGCAGATGAAGCTTTGACTATTGGTCTTGTAAACAAAGTAGTAGAACCGGAGTCATTAATGGAAGAATCATTAAATATGATGAAAACTATACTAACAAATGCTTCTAAGGCTATTGGGTATGCTAAGGTAGCTATTAACAAGGGATTAGAAATGGATTTACAAAAGGGCTTAGAGCTAGAGAAGGATTTAGGGGCTTTAGTGTTTGCTACAGAAGATAAGGATGAAGGAATGAACGCTTTTGTTGAAAAGAGAAAAGCTGTTTTCAGCAATAAATAGACTTCAAATAGTATAGCTATAAAATTTAATAACCACCGACCTTGTCGGTGGTATCTATTTGCTAGGAGGTTTATTTTGAGGAGGATAATTGTTTGCATTAAACAAGTACCGGAAACAGATAAAATTGGAATAAAGCAAGAAAAAGGTACACTGATTAGAGAAAATATTGAAAATATAATGAACCCATATGATAAAAATGCTTTAGAAGAAGCTTTAATAATTAAAGATAAATTTGATGCAGAAGTAATAGTAATTACTATGGGGCCACCCCAAGCTGTTGATGTATTAAAGGAAGCTATTTCAATGGGAGCAGATGAAGGTGTATTAATAAATGATGAAGCCTTTTCAGGCTCAGATACTTTAGCAACTTCAAAAGTACTTGCAGCAGCAATAAATAAAATTGCAGACTATAGTATTATATTTTGTGGGCAAAAGGCTATTGACGGAGGAACGGCACAAGTTGGTCCTCAAATTGCTGAATTATTAAATCTACCTCAGGTTACAAATGTTAAGGATATAAAAATTAAAGGTAATAAACTTGAAATTGTTAAAGCTACTGAAGATGGAGCATATTTATTAGAAACTGAAACACCTATTTTATTAACTACTACCACAGAAATTAATAATCCGAGAAGTCCAACGATGATGGGCATTAATAAAGCTTATGGTGAAAATGGCAATAAAAGAATAAGTATATTAAGTGGTAAGGATTTAAACATTAATCCTAAAGAGGTTGGATTAGAAGGTTCTCCGACTAATATATATGATTTTTGCATGTCAAAAAAAAGTAAAACTTCAGAAATGATTGAAGGCAATAAGGCTAAAGAGAAAGCTAGTATATTAATAAATAAATTATCTGAATTGAACTACATTTAGTTTAGGCGGTAAAGCAATGAAGAAATCAAAAGTAGATATTAAGGAGTATAGTGATGTATGGGTAATCGGTGAGTTAATTGATGGTAATATTAGTCCGGTAACCCTTCAGTTAATTAATGTTGGCAAAAAATTGGCCAACAAATTAAATAAAAATACAATAGTAGTAATAGTAGGTTATGGAGAAAAAGATAGGGTAACTAAGTTACTTAATTATGGAGTAGATAAAGTTTTATACATAGAGCATAAAATTCTTAGAAACTTTAACGTAATGGGGTATACAGAAGCTATATATAAATTGATTGAGGAAAGAAAACCTGAAATTGTTTTATTCGGAGCAACTTCAATGGCTAGAGATATAGCTCCCAGGCTTGCTGCTAAGTTAGATACGGGATTAACATCAGATTGTATTAAATTGGATATAGATGAAAGGGACGGCAAGTTACTTCGAACAAAGCAGGGATTAGGCGGTAATTTAATAACTACAACTATATGCCCAAGAAATAGACCACAAATGTCTACCCTAATACCTAATATTTATAGACCAGCCAATTACAATGAGAAAATTTTCGGACAAGTAGAAATAATAAATCCGGAGATACTATGTGAGGATTATAAGGTTAAATTTATTAAAAAAATTCCATTAGAAGATAAAAAAGTGAATCTTGCTGATGCTAAGATTATTGTATCCGGCGGTAGAGGATTAGGAGAGCCTTCAGGATTTAAATTAATTCGTCAGCTAGCGGATACCTTAGGCGGGATAGTAGGTGCATCAAGAGCTGCTGTTGAAGCAGGATGGATAGATAGTAGACATCAAGTAGGGAAAACTGGAACTATTGTAAGACCTGATTTGTACATAGCTTGTGGAATATCAGGAGCTTTTCAACATCAATCCGGCATATATGACTCAAAATGTATAATTGCAATTAACAAAGATCCTTATGCTCCAATATTTAAAATCTGTGATTTTGGGATAGTAGGAGATTTATATGAAGTGATTCCTGCATTAATTGAAGAAATTAATAAAAAGCAACAACGATATTTTGATAATTTTCCTTAAATAAAACACCTGAAGAACTTTTAACAGTATCTTTAGGTGTTTTATTCTTAATTAAAAATATTTCTTGCTGTTGGAGTATTCTTCATATAGGCGAAGACCTTCGCCGAATCTTTGGAAGTGTACAATTTCACGTTCTCTAAGCCATCTCAATGTATCTTTTACAAGGGGGTCATCTGTAAGAACGATTAAGTTTTCATAGGTGGCTCTTGCTTTTTGTTCTGCTGCCATATCATTGTACAAATCTGCTATAGGATCTCCTTTCGCTTGAGTAAATTTTGAATCCCAGTGTTCACCTTCTGCATCTACTAAAAATGGACAAGTTTCATGGTCTGCAAAGTAACCACCCATTCCTGCTGCAATTAATTCATCTTTTGTTGCACCTTTTATTAATTTTTTAAACAAGGTAGCTACCATTTCCATATGGCCAAGTTCTTCAGTGCCGATGTCTGTCAGTATAGCCTTTAATTCATTTAGCGGCATACTGAATCGTTGAGTTAAATAGTTCATACTTGCACTTAATTCGCCGTCAGGTCCTCCGTACTGGGTTAAAACAGCCTTAGCCATTCTTACGTCTTTATTTGATACCCTAACAGGATATTGTAATTTCTTTTCATAAATAAACATAGAGTATAATCATTCCTTTCTAAATATTATAGTCATTCTAACTTTCCCATGGCCATGGACCGTTTATATAACGCCAGCTATCTCCAACCTCATGACCCATTATAGTCATAGGTCCAAATTCCATTTCATAGGCATCTTTTACTTGTCTTAACCTTTCAGTGTACATTTTGTGTCTGTATAATGCAACTGGATCGTTAGGATGGGTGTCTAAAAACAGAGCTATATCTAAGGCAGCAAATTGTAATTTTTGTATTTCTAATAGCATTTCCTGCTGTTTATTTAATCTTTGATTTGTTAAATTATAGTTAACCATAGTTACACCCCTCTTTGAAGAAATTCTGAATATGGAGTAACTAACTCCGGAAATACAGTACCCTGTACGAAAGCTTCAGTTAAATTATTAAAATATCGTGGGTTTATTTGATATGGTACATATCCATAGCCAGCCAACGGGTTTTCAGGCATATATGGAACCATAGGTATATAATTGTCATCATATCTGTCACTATATCGTCTTTTCAATATCTTCATTCCTTTCTTACAAATATTTATCCATTTCATAGATGAAATAGTTTATAATTATAGTATTCTCTTAAAGATAAAAAGTGACGTCTTTATATAAATCTTGTATATATATTGACATATATTTTATTAGGAGTAGTGGGAAGAGACTTATAATTAAAATATGCATAAAAAAAGGTAGTCTCATTTTCATACTACCTTCATCTCTTATTTGACCTTTGTGCATTACTATAATTTTATTTGAATTTTGAATTGTTGAAATAGTTATCATATTATAAAGGGTAATGCTTCCAAGGGCGATTACGTCAAATAAAGTAAGAATTCCAGGGCCTAGTGCGGGAATTCATCATTCATCCTCTTTCTATATGGTTTAATTTGGCAAAATAAAAATGTTTGACATCTTTCTAAGATTGTGGTATATTTATTTTGTTCAAAGGGAGCTTAGCTCAGCTGGGAGAGCATCTGCCTTACAAGCAGGGGGTCATAGGTTCGAGCCCTATAGCTCCCATTTTAGATGAGTATATACTCATCTTTTTTTATTTGCTTGAAATTTTTTACGAAAACTTTAAAGGGACATCCTCTATTTGTTTCACGGAGATATGATAGAGGTATATCCCTTTTATTTTGAGAACAATTTTTAATTACTTATCTATATAAAAGTATGTCTTCTTATACCCGTTCTAATACTTCTTTAATTTTTGCCGGTGCAGTTCTGCATTTTTCTTCTGAAACGGCACATACGGCAAATCTTAAGCCTTTTTTCAATGCAATTACAAATAAATTTTCTTTAGTCAGTTCATCAGATGCTTTTTTCGCATTTTCACAAGGAATAGTTACGAAGAATCCGTCTCTGTAGGGCAAAATATCTAAACCTACTTCTTTAGCACCATTAACAAAGGCTTCTGCACGTTTCTTTAGCATTGTTTTTGTTTCATAAAGTTCATCTTCGTAAGCTTTGGTTTTTTCTGGGTCATTGGCTATTCGTGTTAATACTTCCATGGCTGCTCTCGTTCCGTTTGACCAATTTGCTCTGTTTGAATGCATACATGAATAGAAAAACTCATCTGCAATATCTTTATTTGAAGATATTCCTATAGCAGCTCCTGAACGCATTCCATACATAGTGTAACCTTTTGACATGCTGTATGCTACTAATACAAAAATATTTTCAGGCAAATTAGAAAACTTTTTAAAGAATTTCCTTCTTTCATCTCCTGTTCCGGCATAATCTATGTAAGCACAATCGACAAGTATTATTATTTTGTTTTCAGGATCTTTTGCATTTTCTTTTGCTATATTTAAAACTTCATCCCATTCTTCATCAGAAAGGCTATATCCCGTAGGGTTGTTGGCAGGAGTGTTTATAACTGTAACAAGCCTTTTTTGTTTGTTCAATAATTCTTCAAATTTTTCCTTAAAAGAAGCTATGTTAAATTCATTTTTATCATCAAACAATTCATAGTTTGTAACTTTTCTATTAAATTCTTCTGAGATTGTAACATAGGGAGACCAATACCAATCACTTACCAAGATGGAATCTCCAGGGTTTGTATAATTCCATATACCGTGCCTTACAGACCCTGTTCCGCCAGGAGTTGCAACTACTCTAATATGTGCATCGGGTTTGTATTTTCCAAAACATACTTTTTGTACAGCTTCCAGGAAATCCGGTTGACCAGCTACCTGTGCATAGGCTGCGATAGCTGCATTAGGCATTGATTTCAACTCATTATATACTGTGTTTAAGCATATAAGATTACCTTCATCATCTACTAATGCTCCTAAAGTTGAATCAATTACATTTTCTTTGCCGTACTTATCAATTGCTTCCTTCGCTTTTGCCGCCAGTCCGAAAATCGGATCGTTTGCCATAGGCCACTTTGCATGATCTGCAACCATATTAAAAGCCATTATACCACCTCTTTAGTTTTTCTTAATTCTACCATCCCTAAAAATATAAGTCAATATCATTTATATTCTAAGCCTCCTGAACATTCTATATTTTTAGACAAAATGAATATTTATAAATTTGATAAATAAAACAAAAAAGTGTTGACAAAAATAGACAAGAAGTGTATCATATAAAAGTTAGTAAATATAGATCCATTAGCTCAGCTGGCAGAGCACTTGACTTTTAATCAAGGAGTCCGGCGTTCGAATCGCCGATGGATCACCATCATAAACAACATTTGACGATCTTCTGCGACGTTGAATGTTGCTTTTTTTCTATAATGAAATTTTAAGTGTTTTGCGAAATAATTATTTTTATTTTCAACAAAATTCTACAAAACACAATGCTTCTAAATCGTATATTATACATGAATAGTAAATTAAAGGGGAAAAAGATAATATAATGAAAACAAAAGAGAGAAGTAAAGATATGATTAGAGCAAGAAAGAAGGAAATTGCAATAAGACAGGGAGAGAAGATGGCCGCACTAGGTCAGATGGCAGGGGGAATAGCCCATGATTTTAATAACTACTTAATGAGTATAATAGGTAATGCTACTATGATTCAAAAAACCAATGATATAGACCGGATAAAGGACTATGCAGAAAGAATAATACATATATCACAAATTGCAGCCAGTCTTACTAAAAAAATTCTCATGTTTTCAAAAAAAGAAAGTAGCATCAATAAGCCTGTTAACTTAAGAAATATATTAGATACTACTTATAATATGATGGAATGTATACTATCTAAAGAAATAGAATTAATTTATAGCTATGAGGCAAATGGCAAAATAATATCAGGAGATGAATCTCAACTGGAAAGTATGATTGTAAATATGATATTAAATTCAAAAGATGCAATAGGTTATAAATATGGAAAAATTAAAATTGGAACGAAGGATACTGTAATTGAAGAGGAAAAGCTACTAAGCCACGGGGAAATAATTAAGCCGGGTAAATATATAACTATTTATATTGAGGACAATGGTTCAGGTATGGAAGAAGAAACTCTGAAAAGGGTTTTCGAACCATATTTTACTACTAAAAACAAATCAAAGGGGACGGGATTAGGGCTATCTGTAGTATTTGGCACGGTTAAATGGCATAGTGGATATATAGATGCTAAAAGTCAAGTTAATGTAGGAACGAAATTTGAAATTCACATACCTGTATATAATAATGAAGTTACTTCTAAAAAAGCAAATAGGGAAATAAAAAGCGATATGGTAATGATCGTAGATGATGATATAAATGTTTTGGACGTAGAGGCTGAAATGATAGAAGATTTAGGTTATGAAATAGTTAAATTTAATGATCCTAAAAAAGCCTTGGCATACTATAAAAAGGAATGGAAAAATATTTCCTTCTCTGTCATAGATATATTGATGCCAGAACTTAGTGGCAAAGACTTGTTTGAAGAAATGCAGTACCTTAATAAAGATGTTATAGCAATTTTTATAACCGGATTTGCTCAACAAGCTGAATATGAAGAATTGAAGAAAAGAAGATTGCCGATTATCGAAAAACCCTTTACTTACGAAGAGTTATCGGAAAAAATTGCCCACATATATAGATAAATTATAAGATCCATAGTCCTTATGGATTTTTATTTTGGAAGATACATTGTTAAGATAATTTAACAATATAAAATTCATATTCTTTTGACAATTAATAATTTTTTGATAGAATGTTACATGAAAATAAAGCAAGTTTTTAACAGGAGGAAAAAATGGATATAAATGAATTTACATTTACCGAGCCTAATCCATTTGGAAAATTGTCTATAATTGCAATGAAAGGCTGTGAAGAAATAGCTTCAAAGATAGACTATTATTTAAAAGAATGGAGAAAGGATTCAAACGGTGTAATATATTCAGATAGTTCAGCTCCTACACAAACATTTCTTTTGGATGCCGTTTGTCCTAGATTTGGCTCCGGTGAGGCCAAAGGTGTAATAAATGAAACTGTAAGAGGACATGACATATTTATTATATCAGATGTTTTTAACTATGGAGTAACTTATAAAATGTATGGCATGGAAGTGCCAATGAGTCCCGATGACCACTACCAGGATTTAAAAAGAATAATTGCTGCAATGAATGGGAAAGCCAAACGTATTACTGTTATAATGCCTATGCTTTACGAAGGTAGACAGCATAAAAGGGCTACGAGGGAATCTTTAGATTGTGCTTTGGCATTGCAGGAGCTTACTTCTATGGGTGTTGAAAATATAATTTCTTTTGATATTCACGATCCGAGAGTACAAAACGCAATACCCCTTCATGGATTTGAAGACTTCCATCCTCACTATCAAATGATTAAATCTTTCGTAAGAACAGTTCCCGATGCTAAAATTGACAGAGAAAATATGATGATTATTTCCCCTGATGAAGGTGGAATGTCAAGATGTATATATTATTCATCAGTTATGGAATTAGATTTAGGAATGTTTTACAAAAGAAGAGATTATTCATCTATAGTAAATGGAAAAAATCCCGTTATCAGTCATGAATTTCTAGGTGATAATTTAGATGGTAAGGATGTTATTGTTGTAGATGATATGATAGCTTCAGGAGATTCAATGATTGATGTAGCGATTAAATTGAAGGAAAGAAAAGCAAAAAATGTCTATTTATTTGCTTCATTTGGATTGTTTACAGAAGGCTTGGATAAATTTGATCAAGCATATAAAGACGGTATATTTAACCGAGTTTTCACTACTAATATGATTTATAGAAAACCTGAACTTAAGGATAGGTCATGGTATACGGAAGTTGATATGTCAAAGTATATTGCAAATATTATAGATACATTAAATTATGATAGTTCTTTAAGTGAATTATTGGATCCTGTTCAGAAAATAAAGAAATTACTAAAAAAATAAGTCCTTGTTAATTGAATTATAATAAGTTGTATGGTATAATTTCAATCATTAATTACAACTAAAAAGAAACGATCATTTTGGAGGAAAATATGGGTTTCAGAACGGATATTGGAATCGACCTTGGTACTGCCAGCGTTTTAGTCTATATAAAAGACAAGGGTATAGTTATAAATGAACCTTCTGTCGTGGCTATAGATATAAATACAAATAAAATCCTTGAAGTGGGAGAAGAAGCAAGAAAAATGCTTGGACGAACTCCTGGTAATATAGTTGCAATAAGACCTCTCAGAGATGGCGTTATTTCAGATTTTGATATAACGGAAAAATTATTGAAATATTTCATAAAGAAAGCAGTAGGAAACTCTATTATAAAGCCAAGGGTAATAATTTGTGTTCCAAGCGGTGTAACAGAAGTTGAGAAAAGGGCTGTTTTAGAAGCTAGCAACAATGCAGGTGCCAAGAAGACATATCTCATTGAGGAACCCGTTGCATCAGCTATAGGAGCCGGATTGGACATTACAAAACCATCAGGACATATGATTATCGATATGGGCGGAGGAACTACAGATATAGCGGTAATTTCCCTTGGAGGAATAGTAGTAAGTAGATCGATCAAGGTTGCCGGCGATAAATGCGATGATGCAATTGTAAGATACGTAAGAAAAAAATACAATGTAATGATAGGTTTAAGAAGCGCAGAAGAGCTTAAAATAAAAATAGGCACTGCTTTCCCTGTAGAAGAAGAAAAATATATGGAAGTAAGGGGAAGAAATTTAGTAACAGGTCTTCCAGTTAATTTAACTATTTCATCTTCGGATTTGCTAGAAGCAATGGAAGAAACAATTACTTCTATTGCTGATGCAGTTCATTCTGTTTTAGAAAAAACAGCACCGGAACTGGCGGCAGATATTAGTGAAAAGGGAATAGTAATGACGGGAGGCGGCTGTCTAATTCATGGAATGGATAAGTTAATTGAAAAAAGAACCGGTTTGACGGTAACTATTTCAGAAGATGCCGTATCCTGTGTAGCCATAGGAACAGGCCAGGCATTGGAACATATGGATATGTTGAAAGATGCATTAATTTCAGATAATATAAAAACAAATTATAGTGTAAATTAGTGGTTGGGGACACACTCTTTAAGGAATGAGATAAGCTCTTAAAGGGTTGTCCCTAAATAAAATAAGAGGTTGATTATGAAAGTAAGAAAGGCAGTAATACCTGCTGCAGGTTTAGGTACAAGATTCTTACCGGCAACGAAGGCAATACCTAAAGAAATGTTGCCCATTGTGGACAAGCCAACAATACAGTACATAGTTGAAGAAGCAATAGCATCCGGCATTGAGGATGTTTTAATAATTACAGGGCGAAATAAAGGGTCTATTGAGGATCATTTCGATAGATCAGTAGAACTTGAATATAATTTAGAAAATAATGACAAGGAAGAGCTGTTAGAAGAAGTACGACAAATTTCCAAGATGATAAATATTCATACGGTAAGACAAAAAAATCCCTTGGGATTAGGTCATGCCGTTTTTTGTGCTAAATCATTTGTAGGAAATGAACCTTTTGCAGTACTTTTAGGAGATGATGTGGTAGATTCTAAAAAGCCTTGTCTTAAACAAATGCTTGAAGTTTTCGAAGAGTATAAGTCTACAATATTAGGAGTTCAGCCGGTAGAATGGGAAAATGTCAACAAATATGGCATAGTTCAGGGGAACAAAATCCATGAAAAAATATATAGTGTAAATGACTTAGTTGAAAAGCCTACTAGAAAAGATGCTCCCACAAACATTGCTATTTTAGGCAGGTATATAATAACCCCAAAAATATTTGACATACTTGAGAATACAAAAAAAGGCGTAGGGGGAGAAATACAGCTTACAGACGGTTTAAAAGAACTCTGTAATATTGAAGAAGTTTATGCATATATATTTGAGGGCAGAAGATATGATGTAGGCAGTAAAATAGGTTTTCTTGAAGCAACGGTGGATTATGCACTAAAAAGAGATGATTTAAGAGATAGCTTCATAAACTATTTGAAAGGAGTAAACTTAAAATAAGGGGTGGACTTATGTATAGGAAAAAGTATAAAATCTGGCTGAATAGTCAATATGTAGATGTAGAATTAAAGGAAGAGTTAAAGAAAATCGAAAAAATTGATATCGAAATTGAAGACAGATTTTACAAGGACTTAGAGTTTGGTACGGGAGGCATGAGGGGGAAGATTGGTGCAGGAACTAATCGAATGAATTTCGTTACTGTTGGAAAAGCAACTCAAGGAATAGCAAATTATTTAAATGATAAATATACAAACCAAGAAATAAGTGCAGCAATAGCCTATGATTCAAGGCATATGTCTAAGGAGTTTGCTGCAAGGGCTGCATGTGTACTTGCTGCAAATAATATTAAGGTCTATCTTTTCGATAGTTTAAGACCTACACCTGAATTGTCTTATACAGTAAGGTATTTTAACTGCAAAGCAGGAATTGTTGTTACGGCAAGCCATAACCCTCCTGAATATAATGGATATAAAGTATATGATGAATTTGGGGGACAAGTGGTGAAGGATGCCGATAATATTATTGATAGGATAAAAGAAGTCAAATTAGAAGATATAAAATCAACTGAATTTGAAAATAATGAAAAAATTCAAATAATCGGAAAGGATGTAGATACATCTTACATAAATGAAATAAAAAAATTAAGTTTAAGAGATAGTGTCAATAAAGATATAAATATAGTATATACTCCTCTCCATGGTAGCGGCAACAAATTGGTCAGGAGATTATTGGAGGAAATGGGATATAGCAATGTATTTGTTGTTAGTGAACAGGAAGAACCAGATCCTGAATTCTCAACTGTTGAATCTCCTAATCCTGAAGATATAAATTCTTTTGAGTTAGCAATAAAAAAAGCTGAAAATGTAAGAGGGGATATTATTATAGCTACGGATCCTGATTGTGACCGGGTAGGAGCAGTAGTACTCCACAATGGCAAATATCTTCCATTAAACGGTAACCAACTAGGAGCATTGCTTTTAAGTTACATATTAGAAGCTAAGAGTGAAGAGGGAACAATTCCCTCAAATTCGGCAATAGTTAAAACGGTTGTAACTAGTGAAGTTGCCAATGGAATTGCAGCTAAATACAATGTTACTGTTTTCGATACATTAACAGGCTTTAAGTATATTGCCGAACTGATGCAGCAATTTGAAGAAAATAAAGACTATAGCTTTCTATTTGGCTATGAGGAAAGTTATGGATACTTAGCAGGTACATTTGTAAGAGACAAGGATGCAGTAATTGCTTCTATGTTAATATGTGAAATGGCTGCTTATTACAAGAAATTAGGTAAAACATTAATAGATATTTTAGGTGAAATATATGAGGAACAGGGTTACTTTATAGAAGAAACTGTTTCATTAAACTTTACAGGTATTGCAGGACAAAGCAAGATGAAATCTATAATGGAATATTTCAGAGAAAACAAACTAAATTCCATAGCAGATAAAAATATACCTGCAATTAAAGATTATAAAATGAGTAGTTCCTTTAACCTTGTAGAGGGAACTACCAAAAAACTTGATTATCCAAAATCTGATGTTCTGAAATTTTGTTTTGAAGACGGTTCCTGGTTGGTTTTAAGACCTTCAGGAACAGAACCTAAATTAAAAGTATATTTTTCAATAAAGGGAAAAAATAAAGATTGCTCACTGAAAACATTGGAAAAAGTTAAAGGTGAGATACTAAGTATTATTGAACGTATACAAATTAATTTTTAAGATTTAACTATTTAACGAAGAAAAAGGAAGGCTATAAATATGAAAATATTTAAAACCACTGTCCGAAGAATAATTTTAACAACTTTAATTTTGTTACAACTGTTCAATTCATTAGTCTTTGCCGGAGTTAATCCGCCAAGAGAAGAAATTGAACAAATGATTGAAAAGGTTGCTGAAAAAAGAGCAATCCCCAGTGTATTGTTGAAATCAATAGCCAGAGTAGAATCTGTCTACGAACATTATAGACCTAACGGTACACCGAAAATCAATGGAACAAATATCGGTCTTATGCAGGTTTGCAACAAGCATGGAGGCTATGACAGTGAAAAATTGAAATACAATATAGAGTACAACATCGAGGCAGGAGCAGATGTATTGCTTAATAAATGGAGTATGAGTTCATATCAGTCCGTTTCCAGTGTAGGAAATATGGATCCTAATATTTTAGAAAACTGGTATTTTGCCCTTTGGGCGTATAATGGATGGGCTCAAAGCAATAATCCAAATATGTTGTCAAACTACGCAAAGAAATACACTTACCAGCAACTGATTTATAATATTGCAGAAGAGGAATATAGCGAAAAAATAAATAACATTGATTTTTCATATCTTCCTTCTAGCGGAAGACCAAGTAGATCCTTAGTTGTACCTACGCCTGCACATACAAATAGCGGCAAGATAGTACTATATGAAAAGGGAGATTATGTAAGGACTGACGGTGTAGGTAACAGTTACCACTTAAGAGATAATCCTGCAGGAAAGTATATTCATGAGTTAGGGTTAGGTCAATTAGCTATCATAGTTGATGGTCCTGTATTGGAAAAGGGATACTATTGGTACAAAGTATCTGTAGACAGTAGTACCGAAGGTTGGATTGAAAGAAACTGGCTACTTAGAACGGGGGATATAGATCGGGGAAGATATATTTTTGAAGATATATCATTCCATTGGGCAAGAAAAATAATTATGGATTTGTACGGCAAGAATATAGTAAGTGAAGCAGAATATTTTCATCCCGATAATTTTATTTCAAAAGAAGAATATTGTATTATGCTAAATAAATCTTTGGAGTATGCGGATATTGATAAAGAAAGCATTAAAGACAGATTAACAGATGAGGTCAATACAGTAGAAGAAAATCTAGAAATTTCAGGTTCACCTGTAATTTTAGCAAATCTACACCCTTGGGCTGTTGAACATATAGAGAGTATATATGAAATTGGTTTAGTAGCAGAAGAGGATTTGCATAATCCCTTAGGAAATCTTACAAGAAAAGAAGCAGCCTTAATGGTTGAAAAAATGTTTGAAATCGATGAAGAATATACTTCATTAGATATAGAATCGATATTTATAGATATAGATAATTTAAGTGAAGAAGAAGTTAAAGCAATTAAGGTAGTATATACTAACGGACTTATGTCTGGAAAATCTCAAGGAAGATTTAACCCTGAAGAATTTCTCACAAGAGCAGAAGCTGCCGTAATAATGGATAAAGTTTCTGAAAAATTAAATTAAAATATTTTCAATGTAATAAAAAAATCCTCAACAAGGAGGATTTTTTTACGTTTTTTGTTAAAAGTAAAAACTAAGGTATATTTTTCATTAATATGGGAATATTTACAATATCGAATAAATGAATACATCTAGTACATTTTGACGTAAATTTAGTAGAACAGAGAGGTATGTAGATTGAAGAACATAACCCGGAAAATAGTTTTGCTTATATCTATATTTTTATTAACCATTAATATTAATGTTTTTGGGGGAGTTAACCCTTCTAGAGAAGAAATTGAATTAATGATCGAAGAAGTTGCAATAAAGAGAGGAATTCCTGCCATTCTGCTGAAAGGAATAGCTAGAGTTGAATCAGTATATAAGCATTTTAACAATGATGGAAGTCCTAAAGTTAGTGGAACTAGTATAGGACTTATGCAGATAAATAATATACATGGTGGCTACGAAGATTATAAACTTAAATATAATATAAGGTATAATATTGAAGCTGGAGCAGATGTGCTTTTAAATAAGTGGAGTATGAGCTCCTATCAAAATATTTCCAGTGTAGGAAATATGGATCCTAATATCTTGGAAAATTGGTACTTTGCTCTATGGGCCTATAACGGTTGGGCTCAAAGCAACAATCCTCTTTCACCTTACGCTAAAAAATATACCTATCAGCAATTAGTTTATGATGTTATAGAGAAAGAATATGGCAGCAAAATAAATAATATAGACTTTTCATACTTGCCAGCCAATACTACACCAAGCAGGTCATTAGTCGTACCTACTCCTAATAATTCTAGTAGCGGAAATATAATTTTTTACGAAAAGGGAGATTATGTTCGTACAGATGGCATAAGAACAAACTTTCATTTAAGGGATGTTCCTGCAGGAAGGTATATACACCAACTTAATGTTAATCAGCTGGGAACAATTAAAGAAGGTCCTGTTTTAGAAAAGGGACACTATTGGTACAAAGTATATATAGATGGAAATAGAGAAGGTTGGATAGAAAGAAATTGGCTTCTTCGAACCGGAGATATCGAGCATGGAAGATACATCTTTGATGATATATCCTTCCATTGGGCAAGAAAAACAATAATGAACCTATACGGCAAAGGTATAATAAGCCAAGCATCTTTATATAATCCAAATAGAGATGTAACTATAGAAGAATTTTGTGCGTTTTTGAGCAAGACATTAGATTTTATAGAGAGTAGTAATGGTCAAAGAAAGTTATACCTTGAAAAAAACTTGCCTTTCAAGGATGTTTCCAATATTAGTTCCTGGGCACTAAAATATGTTAAAAATTTATATTATAGAGGACTATTAGAGAAAAAAGAAATATTAAACCCTCTTAAAAAAATCACAAGAAAAGAAACAACCTTATTAATTCAAGATTTATTAGTCAGCAGTGACAAGTATAGCCCTTTAAATATAAAAAGTATTTTTTCGGATTTAAATCAATTAGATGAAGAAGAAATTTTAGCAATAAAAACCGCATATTTAAACGGTATCGTAGCAGGAAAACAATTAAATTCATTTTGTCCTAATGAATACTTAACGAGAGCTGAGGCAGCAGTAATTATGGCAAACCTAGTTAACAAATATGTACGCTAGTTTGTTATTGAGGCTTTGGCTGCCTTTCCAAATTGTGGAACTTAATATCATAAATTCTATTAAATTCCTTTGTATCCGGATCGTAAGATACAGGGGATTTATTTTTGCTTAAAAGTTTTACAATTCTATAAACGTCAATCCAAATTTCAGCTAAAGCATCCTTTTGAGATTCATGGAAAATTAACTGCATTCCAAAATGCAAATGAGGAGTTCTTATGTTGCTAACATTTTCTTTTCGAGAATAACCGGTCATTCCTAAGTAACCTATTACATCTCCTGCAAAAACAATATCTCCTTCTTTTAGACTTTTAACGTAAGGGTGGTCTTTTCTTAAATGGGCATAATAATAGTATCTTTTATTATCTAAACTACGTATTCCTATACGCCATCCTCCATATTGATTCCAACCTAGTGCTTCAACTCTTCCTGTTTCAACGGCAATTATAGGAGTTCCTACAGAACCGATTAAGTCGTTTCCTAAGTGGACTCTTCTAAACCCATAACTGCGAGAATTTCCAAAATCGTCATAGTGACCATAATGATAACCGGCGGCTATAGGGGAGAAAACTTTTAAACCATATTTATTTACCCAAACTTTTTCACCGCTTTCTTCATCTTTTTCCTCTATTTCAAAAGGTCCCACAAATCCTTCCAAAACTGCAGAGTATGCTTGGTAGTAGTAATCATAGTGCTGAAGATCCTTTGTAATAAATTCGATACTTTCCCCGCTTCGTAGCCGTTCTATTAAATTATCCATGTCCTTGGCTTTATACCTGGAAAAAAAATCGCCTCCATATCTAGTTCCTAAATATGCCAATAATTCAATCCAATTTAACTTAACTTCTTCATCGATGCTGTTAATATCAGCTCTTAGAGCTTTGTCCATAGCTTCATAAGAAACCCTGAAATCCACCCATTTAATAAAGTCCTCTTGTTGATCTGCTGAAACTGACTTAGATCTATGAATATGAAGACTGATAAGTCCTGTTAAAAGTACAAAAGATATAATTACTAAAGCTATTTTCCGTCTAATTTTTATAATCATAGGTATCCTCAAATTTTAATTTAGGGAATACTCCTCTGTTTTACAGAGTATTCGAATTCAACTAAAAGGAAGTGTGTCCCTCCTTCCACTATAAATATTATGCAAAATATGTTTAGTTAGAACATTATATTAGTGTTAAGGTTTTATAAGTTTATACTCCCTATGGCTGAGAAAATGAAATAGCAATTGTAAAAAGCATATATTTGTGTTATTATAAATTACAAATGTGCAAGAGCACAGGGAGGACGGATGAAACTTAAATTTTGTTCATTGTATAGTGGCAGCAGTGGAAACTGCCAATATATTAAGACGGAAAATGCAACTGTAATTGTTGATGCAGGATTAAGCGGTAAGAGAATTCAGCAGGGAATTGAAAATATTGGAGAAGATCCTAAAAAAATTGATGCCATATTTATAACTCATGAGCATATTGATCACGTTAAAGGTGCAGGAGTACTGTCAAGACGTTTAGATATTCCTATTTATGCTAATGAAAAAACCTGGGAAGCAATGACACCCTACATAGGAACTATAAAGGACTACAATATTAAAATATTAAACGGCGGTGCTCAAATTGGGGACTTATTTATAAAGTCTTTTAATATATCCCATGATGCTGCTGACCCAGTAGGATATAATATATTTTTTGAAAATAAAAAAATCAGCCTAGTTACAGATACAGGCTGTGCAAATGATAGTATTACTAATAATATTATGGATTCAGATTTATTACTTATTGAATCAAATCATGATGAAGATTTGGTAATGATAGGTCCTTATCCTTGGCCACTGAAAAAAAGGGTACTAAGTGAATTTGGTCATATGTCAAACGATATGGCTGGGGAACTTATATCCAAAATAATAAAAAAAGGAACTGAAATAGTACTTTTAGGTCATTTAAGCAAGGAGAATAATTTTCCCCAATTAGCTTATAAAACAGTGGAATCAATATTAATGGAAAATTCAATAGAAGTAAATCCGGGCGTTCGTTTGGACATGACTTTTAGAGATAAAGCCAGCAAGGTATATGAAATATAGGTGGAATATGGGAAATAAAGATGGAAAAATCATTTATTCATGTTCAGTGCATGTAGAGCAGGCAATTGACGACTATGTAAATTTTAACGAAGCTGCTCCTCAAATACTTATAACAAATAAGGTGCTTAATTGTACCTATTGTGATAAAAAAGCAAAATATAAAATCACTGAATAATAAAAAAGTACTTGAATTAGCATAATTACAGTGCTATAATATATAAGCTATCCTTGCTCCTGACAACAGGAGCCGAAGTCCAAAGGGAGGTGACATAGATGAGAAAATATGAAGGTGCTTTTATCTTACTATCAAATTTAGAAGAAGAAGTAAGAAATGCGGAAATTGAAAAAGTAAAAAACATAATAACTGAAAGACAGGGAACAGTTGGAAATGTTAATGAGTGGGGTCAAAGAAGACTTGCTTACGAAATTGACAAAAAAAGAGAAGGTTATTATGTGTTTGTTGAATTTACCGCAGGTTCAGATGCTGTTGACGAAATTAACAGAATTTGCAGAATAAGCGAAAATTTTATCAGACATATGATTACAGTAGAAGAAAAATAAATAAAAAAGAGGTAGTATTATGAATAGTGTTGTATTAATAGGAAGACTGACAAGAGATCCGGAGCTTAGATTCATACCGTCGACAGGTATGGCAGTTGCAAAATTCACATTAGCAGTAGATAGAGATTTATATGGAGAAAGAAAACAACAAGCAATCAGTCAGGGAAAGCCAACAGCAGATTTCATAAACATAACTGTATTTGGAAAAATAGCGGAAAATTGTGCAAATTATCTTTCTAAAGGAAGACAGTGTGCAGTACAAGGCAGAATTTCAACAGGAAGTTATACTACTCAGACAGGTGAAAAAAGATATACAACAGAAGTAATAGCAGATAAAGTAGAATTTATCGGTTCCAGGGATCAATCTTCATCACCACAACAGGGAAAACCAGTACAGCCAGATAGCAGCTTTTTTAATGATTTTCCCGATGAAGATAATGATATTTTCCAACCGGTAGACGACGAAGATATTCCATTTTAATGGAATTAACACAGCGGAAGGAGGATAAGGATGAGTTCAAGACAAGGCGGAAATGAAAGATACAACCAAAGAAGAAGACCAAGAAAAAAAGTATGCCAATTTTGTCAGGAAAAGACAACACATATAGATTATAAAGACCTCGGAAGGTTGAAAAAATACACAACTGAAAGAGGAAAAATATTACCAAGAAGAATTACCGGTGCTTGTGCTAAGCATCAAAGAATGGTAACTAGAGCAATAAAAAGAGCGAGATCAATTGCATTATTGCCATATGTAGCAGAATAATTAGATTGTCATTCTGAAGGCCTAGCCTGAAGAATCTCTTTTAAAACGGCTAAGGCCGTTTTTTATTGCAAAAAAAGGGCTGCAGCATTAGTGGTTGAATACCCGCTAGTGCACAGCTCCTTTTAGTCTTGGGAACATTCTTTAAAAACTATTGGCAGAGAATATACAATTATAGAGGTGTGTCATACCTTATTTCCTACATCCACCGCCACATCCACCGCATCCAGAAGAAGAAGTTACGACTGGTTTCATTCCAACGCCATTGCCCTTATTTTCTTCATTAGATACGATTATAAATCCTCCGTATTCTTCCAATAAGGATTTTTCTGAAATAAATGTTATTTCATTAATTACTTCAACTTCATCGTCTTCAGTTGGTTCATCTATATATACATCGAAAATCGGCCCTCTACATCCTACCCGATCAAGCCCAATTCTTACATTGTAGGACCTAACATTTGCCTTATCTAACAATTCCTTGAACTCTTTATAGGCAGTATTATCTATAAATATCATCATATTATCCTTTCTAAAAGTTACTTTACAATAATATCATAGAATAATACAATTGTATATAAAATTTTACTTCATACTTACAATCTCAACGTCAGTATAGTAATGTTTTAATATTTCTTTGTAATTGAAACCTTCGTTTGCCATTCCCTCAGCTCCCCACTGACTCATGCCTACACCATGGCCGTAGCCTGTGGTTAATATTTCAATTTCATTTCCAGATTGAATGAAACTAAAATTGGTAGAATTAAGATTAAATAAAGACCTTATTTCTCGCCCTGAAACTTCATTTCCATTAATTAGCAGTGTTTTGATTTTACCACCTTCACTGACTTCTCCCAGTTCAATCTTTTCATCTAAATTACTTTCTGTTATATCCATCTCGCCGTATACAGACTCAATTTTATCAATGAAATGTCCTACCGAAACTTTTATCGAATCATTTAATTTAGGAGCTTCTCCTTCGTAAGGGCTTTCTACACTTCTTAAATAAGGGACTGCAGTAGAAAAGACATCCTCTGAATTTTCAGTTCTGCCACCGCTAGTAGAATGGTATAAAGGCTCTATTATTTTACCATCATAAGTTAAAATTTGCCCCTTAGTTGAATTAACTGCCTCCTCGATTTTACCCCAATAAGCATCGTACCAGCCGTCAGCATGAGAATTTAGTAAAGTATCTTTTGAACTCCATACTTGGCAGTGAACATCAGTACAAATTGGAGCATCACTATGTTCCGGCTGTCCGTTAGGATATTTTTTCAAACGAAATAATAGATATGTTCTTGCAGTTACTGCCTGAGCTTTAAGAGCTTCGATATTAAACTCCGCAGGCATTTCCGAAGCTACTACACCTTTAAGATATTCTTCAAAATCAATTACCATAACTTCATTTGTTTTGTTGTTGTAAACCTTTATTAGTTCAGGCTCCTTCATTTCTACAGTTTCAAGTTTTTCCTCCTGTTTACTTACTTCATATTTACTTACTTCATGTTTTTCCCTATTTTCCTCGGCAATTACCTCTGCACTAATTAAATTCATTTTACTTTCAAAAAAGTTTAGAGATAAGCTGGGAATAGTTAAAAGTAATCCAAAAACAACAAAAGCATAAATTATTCGGTTTAACATATTAATACCCCTTTATCATAAGTTTTTTATATTTTATGAAAAATAGAAATATTTAGAACAAAATTGTATTAAATAAAAAAAATGGGACACACTATTTTCAGATAATAAAGAAGTATTAAACAGGAGGTTTATATGAAAAACAATAGATTTGGAAAGGTAAAAACAAAATTAAAAGATTTCTTTATTAGAGTTAAAAAAAGAGATAATAGCTTCCTAATTATAGGCTTGAGCATTATTCTTTTGGCAACAGCAGTAGTTTGGAGATACAACTCAAATAATGAAAACCGTATTTCAGAATACGATGATCCAAACGATGGTGTTGCAGCACACGAAGATCCTTATGAAGATTTAGTACAAGGTATAATCGAAGAGTATGAAAGCGCAGAAAAAGACACTGAAGAAGATGTTGATGAAAAAGAAGGTCAGAATGATAGCGCAGATTTAAGTAGTATGCATCTACCATTGCAAGGGGAATTGTTGAGAGAATTTACAATGGATGACTTAGTTTATTATGAAACCATAGGCGAATGGAGGGTACATAAAGGAATCGATATTAAACCAAAGGATACATTGTTTATCGAGTCAGCTTTAGCTGGAAAAGTTGAAGCTGTAAACAATTCAGAAATTACAGCAACTGAAATAATTATTGATCATGGGAATAATGTAAAAACACTATATAGTAACTTAGTATCAGCAAATGTAGAAATCGGTGATTCTGTTGAAAAAGGTCAGGTAATTGGAAATGTAGGAAAAACAGTAAGTATTGAATCTACCGATGGAGCACACCTCCATTTTGAACTGATTGTAGATGGGAAAAATGTTAATCCTTTGGACTATATTACCATCGAATAAGAATTTAGGTTCTAATAGGACAGATAAACGCATAAAAGTATAAATAAGACGGTATAATGCCAAAGGGGGTTAAACATGAAAGATTACATAGAACGCAGGGCCATGGAAATTGCGGAATATATTATAAGTACTCAATCTACCGTAAGACAGACAGCTAAGAAATTCGGCGTCAGTAAAAGCACAGTCCATAAGGATGTAACAGAACGTCTTCCCAAATTGAACCCTCCAGCTGCAAAAGAAGTAAGAAAAGTTTTACTTAAAAACAAGTCTGAAAGACACATTAGGGGAGGTAAAGCTACTCGCTTAAAATATAAAGAAGCACAAGACAATGAAAAAGCAAGCAGTATGTAAAAACTAAATGATGAAAGGCACTAACTTCAGTGGGTTGGTGTCTTTTTAAATTTTGTTGGTGAGTTGATAAATAGTAACAATCGGCGAAATATATAAGTGAAAAAGACCTCTCGGGCAAATCCTGGGCAAATTTTTTAAAAGCTTATTTTAAAAGACCTTTATAAATTTTATTTCGTATAAACATATTATGAATCAAGCACTTTTGTAGAAAAGCTTATAATAGTAAAATTTCCATTGAAAAGTAATTACAAAGTCGTTACAATGTTATTAAAGGGGATGATTAACATGAAAAAAACTACGACTTTAAATTTAAGAGTTAATCCTGATGTAAAAAGAAGAGCTGAGGAAGTCCTTTCACAGCGCTGGGTATACCTATGTCCACGGCGACAGATATTTATCTGAAGCAAATTTCAATGACTGGTGGAATAGCTTTTGATGTAACGCTACCAAAGATACCGGTTTCCGTAAATGCTGATTTGATGACAGTAGACGAAATTCATGCCAAGTTAAAAGAAGGATATAAGGATATCGAAAAAGGTAATGTACAGGATGCATCTGATGCCTTTGATAGATTTAGGAAGACACACAAATGAAGCGGTATAAGGTTTAGATAGCGTTTACGTGATTCATAAATAAGGTTAATGACAAATTCCAATTTGTGTGGCAGAAGAATGTAAGATTATTATAAATTTATATAAATTATTGTTGACTTTTTCTATGATTTATTCATATAATATTAGTGAAGAACAAAAACGAAAGTCTTTACCGAGGAGGTGCCTGCACTGAATCGGATTTTTTTGTTAAAGATTTTTTAAAATAATCAGGATATTTTTTATTGGAAAAGAGTATAAAAACAGGTAAGTAAATACATTTCCTATAATTTAAAACAATTGAAACTTCAACAAAGTATTAATACCAAGCTACATCCTATTACTTGGGAGGTAAAGCTACTCATTTACACCTACATAGGTTGTGACAATAGTTCATTACTTATGTTATATAAAAGTAAATATAATAAACAAGATACCTTAAATTAAGAACTTCATGTATTTGTCAATTTAAAACTGTACCATTTAATAATCGAAAACTGTACCACTTAGTGTAAAAAATTAATTGGTCATTTCTAACCATTCTTTAGTTTCTTTTATTCTATAAGAATCACCATTCATATTAATTACGTAAGATTTATGGGTTAATCTATCAATTAGTGCAGCTGTTAACACAGCATCATTAAAGACTTCATTCCATCTATCAAATGATAAATTAGTCGTAATTATTGTGGATTTTCTCTCTGATCGAAGGGAGAGAAATGTAAACAATAATTCACTGCCTTCTTTATCAAAAGAAATATATCCCAATTCATCAGCTATGATCAAATCGTACTTCCCAAATCTTTTTTCAAATGTATATAATTTCTTTTCACTTCTAGATTCTTTTAATTCATTTATTAATGACGATATTGTTGTAAAAAACACTTTATACCCCTTATTACAAGCATCTATACCAAGACCTATTGACATGTGAGTTTTGCCTGTACCAGGGTTTCCAGCTAAAATTATATTTCTTCCTTCCTCAATAAAACTTAGGGTTTTAAGCTCTTTAAACTTCCTTCTCCCATCTTCTGGGAGATAGTCTACCTGAAGTTCATCTAAGTATTTTTTATATGGGAAACGAGCATTCTTAATCCTATTTTTCTTGCCATTTTCTTTTCTTACATCGTAAGCTTCAACAAATATATCTCTTAAGAACTCTTCATACGATTTATCTAATTTATATGCTTCTTCAATTTTCATTTTCAATCCTTGATTTATGCCAGGTATTTTTAATTCCTTTATATATTTTTTTATCTCAGTTATTGTTTCATTCAATGTTCATAACCTCCTATGTTTTTCAAATTAAACATATCATTTAATATTGATATTTGTTCAATTGATGCCTTTTGTATTGATATATCCTTTTCTTTTAAAGAGTTTTCTTCTCTAGGAAGTTTGAAAATTATATTTTTAATATTATCAGTATTTACTATTTCTTTTTTTATTTTTGCTAATTCAGTAATGGCTTTAATTACACATTCTAAATCTTTTTCTTTTATTAATTCTAAAAGTACTATGAAATCTTTAGGATTATTGATATAATATTTATGATATATTTCTTGAAGTTCTGGGGACAGCTGGTGTCTACCAACACTAGAATGCAATGCTCCAGGCTTCTTTTTTAATGTATGAATAAAATGATTAATGTCTACTGTCCAGTAGTGAGCTGAATATGATCTTTTATGTTCAGCTATTTTTTGTTCCTTGTAATATATTTCTATGTTTTCTGGATATATTTTAACCATTACAAATTTTCCCACTAGATAATCTGGTACTGAATACTTGTTTTGATCAATGTTTATTACGCTATACTTATTAACCCTAGATTCTACTCTTCTTGAAGTATCATAAGATGGTTTCAAAGGTAATAGATAAGCAGATTCCTGATTTAATATATCAATAGGACTATTGTTTTCTAACCATTTTCTTTTTTTAGAATTCAATTCAAATAATTTTTTCTGTAACCATTTATTCGCTTCTTGTAAAGATTCAAAGTCAGTTTTAACTGAAAAGGCTTTTCTTCTAACATACTCTACACCTCGCTGTCGACTAAGTCGAGAACATCGCTGTTCCCGACTCGTCTAAGAACGGTACGTGACACTTTCGAAGTCATACCGCTCAAGCATTCATAACTCATTTAAAAATATGAGCAGCTGTAGTCTGCATATACGCTATTTGTTTTTTCTTTCTCTGTCTT
>JAAYRW010000166.1 GCA_012518555.1 Tissierellia bacterium | reverse complement strand
TCTGGAGAAATGACAGCATATTCGAACCTACCCTTGGTAATTTTTTGGATTACTGACCTATTTTCAGCACTTTCTCCCCGATAGTTGGAGCTAGGCTGGGTATTGGTGATAACCGTGCCGAAGAGATTCATTTAATCTTCTCCTTTCCTGGTATATGAATTTGCCGATATGGCCAACAACGTTAGGGTTTTTACCCTTTCCCAATCGTTGAGCAACGCCCGACTGAGCAGTTGATAATCCTCGTTTCGCAGAGGCTGGGGTACTGAACAGATGGTCCCGGTAAAATAATCGAGGAACGCTTGGGATTTTCTACCCCTCACCGCCAAGAATGCATCTCGACAAACCTTTTCCTTCGCCTCTACATAAGCGGATGGATATACGATTTTGTTTTCCTCGTCTTTTTTATCTTTAAATTCCTTGTATTTGATCGGAGATCTTTCATCGGTCCTTCGCCAGATATAGGTCTTAACAACATCATAAATCAACACTTCCAGCTTTTCGTCTTCAAAAGAACTTTTTTGTTCGTTATCCATTTTTTCAACTCCTTTCTGTACCTCTAAATCTCCAGCCGTATCCAAAAACTTTTGTAAGACATTGTTGCCGAAAAACGGAACATCTACCGGCGATTGACCCCTAGACCAAACGGCAACCTTCCAATCGTAGTTGGATACCAACTGATCCATCCCCTCGTACCAGGGATTACCGTTCAACAGATTTCGAATCCGTTGCACTTTATAGAGGGGGTTCAAGCTACTTCCCGACTGAAGTCTGTCATACTGCTCCAAGATATTCGACTCAGGTAGTATCCTTTCAGCGCTGTGCATTTTCACATTGTTACCCTGACGTTCGAGATGATAAATCTCTACCGATGATACACATAAGCTTAATCCCCCCTGGTGAGTAGCTCGGCTCGAAGATAGCCGGTGAATGAATTCTAAACCGGCTTCCACAGGAATATCGATAATGGCTTGGTGAGGTAGGAAAAAGCTGTTCTTATTTAGTTCTAAACCTCTCAACAGCTCTTCGTATTCCTCGATAAAGGCCTCCCAATCAGAAGGTTCGGGGATAACCAAAACATAACCCAAATAATCCCTTGTGAATCTAAGGGATTCTCCGCTCTTGTCCAATTTCGATGTTCTTGGCACATAGACCATGGTCACAACATGCCAAAAATGAAGTAAGATGTTTTCTGCAACATTTCCTTGAAAAGTTACGTATTCGGCATTATAAGCCTGGGCGCCTATGAAAATTGAGCTCGATATACTATCGATTATTTCAGTTTTCTTGTTTAAGAGAGTCCACAATTCATCGGCCAATGACACATCCTTACCTGTTAGTCGCTCCCTGTAAGGTGTACGGGATTTCGGCGCGCTTCTAATGACGCTCCAAAGCATAGACCGCCAGAGCCGAAGCCAGATACCGTCGCCGTCAGGATAATACTTCTCCAGGAATTTGCCGGCCGGCCAATCTACATCGTAAATATATCGTTTTTCCGCTTTGCCATCGGTGGTAGTGATTGTTTCAATCCGTTTGGGCTTACCGGACCACTTTTGTTTTACACTCCTTTCTTCAACAACTGCATTGTAGAGAAAGTTGAAGGTCTTGATA
>JAAYRW010000096.1 GCA_012518555.1 Tissierellia bacterium | reverse complement strand
AATTATTAAAAGCACTAGATATTGAGGAGCATTCATTCTTATATTAAATAGATATGGTTTTTCCACTGCCATACCAAGAGATGCCCCAAATACCGGTGAATATTGAAATATAGCTACTATTATGAAGTTAATTCCTATAGTTGTAATAGCTAAAAAGTCATCCTTCATCCTTATACTTACAAAGCCAAGTAGGGCCCCGATTATTCCTGTTATTATAAAGGAAATAGGCAATGTAAGCCAAAAATTTACCCCCATTTTACTTGTCATTATAGCAGAAGCATAAGCCCCTATTCCAAAAAAGGCAGCATGCCCCATTGCTGACTGACCCGCGTATCCCGTAATTATATTAAGGCTTAAGGCCAGTAACATAAATATGCAAACGTTTACTGCAACCACAGTTAAATACATTCATGCCACCTCCTATTATGCACTTTTCTTTGTTATTAAACCTTCTGGTTTAACTATTAAAACTATGATTAAAAATATAAATGCTATGGCATCCCTAGGCATAAAAGATCCTATATAGACTGCTGACATAGTTTCCGCCAACCCTATAAGCAATCCGGCAACTACTGTACCAATTGGGTTTCCTAAACCACCAAGGACAATTATAGCAAGCATCTTATAAGATGGAACATCTCCCATAGCAGGTACTATGGAATTATAAAGAATGCCCACCATAATTCCTGCTGCCGCAGCGAATCCATATCCTAATATATAGCTTAAAGCCATGGACATATTGATATTCACTCCCATAGCCTTTGCCATTTCTGCATCTATAGCGGTTGCTTTCCATGCTAGTCCTAGTTTAGTTTTATTCAATACATACCATAGCAATGCAAGTAGTGCAGCTGTCAATAATAAAACGAAAATCCACTCTGGCTTTATGATAATTTTTCCGAATTTAATGACATCAGTTTCAAATTTAAAGTTGTAATTCTTTACACTGGGTCCAGCAATTAATCTAATCAAGTCTCCTGTCAAGGTAAAGAGCCCAACACTAGTTATTAAAGGTACTATAGGTATGATATTTGGTTTGCTAATTATAGGATAGTAGATAAATTTCTGTATTATTACACCGATTAAACCTGTTAATATCATTGAAAATATGAAAGCGATAAATAAGTTACCAGTTACTTTATAAATATACCAACCTAGGTATGCACCTACTGCATAAGCACCAGCGTTTGCTATGTCCAAAATACGTAATATCCCATAAACTAAGGTCGCTCCCATAGCTGTAAGAGCATATACACTGCCCATCATTATTCCGTTTATTATTTGTTGTAATAACAATAAATTCACCTCTTTCTGCAGTTATAAAGAAGAATACTAGAATAATAAAATATATCTGTTAATTAATAAGGGGGGTTTCCCCCCCTTTTTTATATAGCTATTGCTTTATGATTTCTTCATCATCGATTTCGCCATAAAAACGGAATTCACCATCTTCAACGATTTGAAGTTGAACAGGCTTTATAGCATTTCTACTGGAAGCATATCTGATAAGTTTTCCTGTTACTGTTTCAAAATCGGTAAGGTTTGCTATTGCATCTTTAATTGCTTCATTGTCAGTTCCAACATCACCAATTACTTTAAATAGAACCTGGAATGCATCATAAACAGAAGCCCCAACCATATCAGGTTTTATACCATATCTTTCTATGTAGTTCTTTATGAAATCCTGAGTGCCTTGGTCTTCTGAATCCCTATTCATATTTGTTGTTATTATGATACCTTCCGCATCTTCTCCAGCTATTTCTAAGAATTGGAATGAGTCAGCACCTTCTGTCCCAATTAGAGGAACATCAAGGCCCATTTTCTTCACTTGCCTTGCAATTTCTGCACTATGCTCATAATAGTTAGCCATGTAAATCAAATCAGGCTTAATTTCTTCTTTTAACTTAGTGATTATAGGGGTGAACTCTAGATCAGACATAGCTACTTTATCTACAGATACAACTTCTGCCCCGCGAGCCTCAGCGTATTCTGTAAATGATTCAGAAAGTTCTTTACCAAAGTCCACATCCACAGCTATGATTGATATTCTTTTTTTCTCAAGCATTTCTACAGCTACCTTAGCAGCAGCTTTCCCTTGAACAGCACCAGCAAAGGATTGAGAGAATATGAAATCTCCTGCACCTGTTACTTCAGGATGCACTGCATATCCAGCAAGCATTGGCATTCCTGCTTCCTGGAATATTGGAGCAGAAACCCTTGTAGGTCCGCTATAACTCCCACTAACAACAGCAACAACATCATCCTTAGTTATTAGTTTTTGGGCAATGTTAACGGCTTGCTTAGTGTCAAAACCATCGTCGTATTTAACAAGCTCAACTAGTCGACCATTTATACCACCTTGTTCATTGATGATATCCACTGCAAGTTCAGCTGAGTTAGTTGTACTCAAACCATCTGCAGCAGCTGGTCCTGTTACTGGTGCAAAGAATCCTATACGGATTGCACCTTCTTCTCCAACATCTCCTCCATCTGGTTCCTCTGCTTCTGGTTCTTGCCCACAACCAAATAATGAAAGAAGCATGATTGAAATAAGTAATACAGATAGTATTCGTCTAAGTTTTTTACTCATAGTAAAACCTCCCCCTTAACATGAAATATTTAACTTAGAATCCAAAACTATTATAACATGAACAAATACTTCCTACAATGGATATATGGACAAAATTATCCATGTTATTATTACTTATCCATTTATTCTAATGTCCTTTTAGAATAAAAATATCATAAGCCAATAATGCTCTTAATGGCCTTCCACCATCCCTTTCTATGTTTCCATCACTCTTCAATTTCAATAAAACCGAATATAATATCTAGTGCTTCCTCTATAATATCCATTGGTGCTTTTTCATAATAGGATGCATCCCTAGTATATATGTCCAAAGCCTTAACCTGTTCACATACTAGAGTAGTCAAACATATGTGACATAACCCTCAAAAAAAGAACTTCTGAATAATGCTGTAATTTATTTAACTGTCAAAGAAACGGGTTTAGAAAAGACTACGAGATTATTAAAACAAAAGAAATGAAAAATATTTTTAAGTCCACTAAGAATCAATAATATTACGCACTTTTTATTCAAATGATTAAAGTTTGTATCCCTTTGTTATCAACGGGATACAAACTTTTTACTATTTTAAAGTGTCAAAGATGAGATTATATTATCATAATATTATCAGAATAGTAATGCCGTTATACATTTAATTTTCTATCTTGCTTATTGGATATGACTATTACCAAATTTCGATATAAATATAAAAACACCAAGTTATTTCTAACTTGGTGTTTGTCATAACGTATAATTGTCGATTTACATTTAAGTTTGCTTGAGCAGTTGCAAAGTTTGCTCGACCAGTGACATAGTTTAAACAAACTCGAGTGTAATAAAACAAAGTAATACAGATTCCTTATGCATTGTAAAATGCTTCCAATCCATAGGGGGTTTCTAATATTCTATGGGATAATTTCATTAAACCGAGGATATGTCTGCACCTTTTCAAAAAGAAAATTCCCAAGATTAGTGTAAAATATTGTAGCGTAAGCATGGTTTCCTCTTCCTATCCTAATGGGAATATGTCCTTCTACAATCGTATTTGCCTCTATTGTAAAAGGCAGGGCTTCTTTTCCAAGAACGGAAAGTTCTTATTCACTGAATTCCGTCAAAATCCACTCACTGCTACTAATCAGTTTCTCTATCCTCATTTTTTCGTTACTTGTGTTGGCTATCTTTATTCGCACCAACGCTATAAATCCTTCTTCCTTCTCAAGTTTCCCAATTTTTTTATTCCCAACAACAGTCAAGCCAGTAACTATTGCCTTGAACTTACCATTTCCAACCAGGTCTTTAGGTTTATCGATTACCATAAATTCTACACCATCATTATCCCTATCTTTAAAAACAGTTGAAGAATTGTCATAAGGAGTAGTATCAGATATGACTGTTTCTTCAATCGGAAATGGATAATTCAAATATGAACCTGTTTCTCCTATTTCAATAGAAACATACTTTGCATCTTTATGAGATGCGGTCAAGGTCACCCTTTTAACTTGCCCTGGTGGAATAGAAATAGGTGAGTTTTGCAATTTAGAACCTGCAATATCATTTCCTTCCCTATCGAAAAGTACATAACTTAAATTTTTATCCTTTAGGACTATTGTCTTCTGCCCCGTGTTTCCTATATCAATTACAAGAACAGAAGGATTGGTTTTAAATTCCCTAACTTGATATCTGAAGTCACCGAAATATGCAGGAGTTAGCATAAGAGTATTCCCAAGAGAAGCGATATCATCAATTGTCAAAGGTGTTTGTGGTTCAAGTGTTAGTTCGGGTAATTGTGCCATAGGAATAATCTTAATAATGTCATTTTCGGGCTCGTCTTCCCCTTTATTATTTTCTTCCCCTGCTGCTATTTTATTATTTTCAGGGTCATCCTCATCCTCTCTCCTTGACAGTTCTTTTATATCCAGATCATCCTTTTCATCCTTTTGCTGTTCCAAATTTTCATCGCTTTTTATACTTGTTATCTTTTCTTTTGGAGAATTTTCAATATCAATTGTAGTGTTAGATGAGCAACCTGATAAAATAATTAGTAAACTAAGTAAAATAATTACTGTTTTTCTAAAAATCATAATTTCACTCCTTTTAACACTATGCCGATCATGGAAATACATATACTAAGTATGTGCCGATAATTCCCTATGAATATCATCAATCATTTGCTTTTCTAAGGTAGTCGATGTAGAGTGATCCTTAATAAAGGTTGTTAGTTGATCAACTTTGACTACAGGGATCTTTGAATTCTCTACTCCTTCCAGTATATACCCAGAGGCTGCTATTACTATTAAAGGTTTTACTGGGATTCTCTTTATAAACCTTCTTTCCAAATAATCCTTTAAAACCATATCATGCCTGTCCACTTGTCCTATAGGATTTTCAATTGACGATTCTCGACCGCCAGTTTCTTTAATCCAATTCCCATTTTTATCAATAGTAATTCTTCCTGTTCCATGATGGTTTTTTGTTTCTAAGTGAAATACACCATTATGCCCAATAGCAATATGATCAATTTCTTGGATAAAATCTTGATTACGTAGTCTTATATTATGTAATATCTTATAACCATTTAATTTCAAGAAGTCAAGATTGTGTTTTACATCCCTTTCGCCTTTTTCACCTGTTTCTCTTTTCTCTTCTTCAATATCTCGTTGGCTTTTTTCTATCCTAGGATTCCCCAAATTGACATCTGCAATTAACAGAGTATTTAAGAGTTCTTTTTTAAGATTGTAGTCTATTATGTCAGAATGATTAATCAAGTTAAAGGTTGTGCGTAAAGCATTAAATACTTCTGGCTTGTTGGGAATCTTGCTCTTGCTAACAAGGTTAATAAAGGATTTTACATTATCGTTGGATATATTCTTTCTTAATCTTGAAGCCACTGATTTTAATTTTTTAACTTTTAAAAATTTTATTATTTGAAAAATAATATTAATTATAACAGCAAAGACACCAATTACCCATACAATCACTATTACAAGAGCAATATAATTCTCATACATATAAATACTCCCCTTTTAAATTTATTCCTAATATTCTCATGCTCAAAGATATGTTTTTTGAATAAAATTATACTATAATTTAAGTCCAAATCCTACCATTTCTGGCAAGTTATCTTCCGTATAAAGGTAATCACTGGGACAAAGATAGCCAAGGGTGGATAGTCAACGCTAATTTAAAATTTCCCAGATGTAAATCAAAAAAATTGAAATCTACAATTAATAACAAATGAGAGATTGGCACAGTTTGTTAACGCAAAATTCGAACAGTTGGAATCAATTAATTTAACCTACAGGAGAGGAGCACATGAAAAAACCGCCAAAGGTAATTAAACCTAGGACGGTTTGTAGACTTCTCAAGCAAACTTTGCAAGTTTAAATAAACTCGAGTGTTTGAAGACAATAATTGTCCAGTTACAAATAAGTTTGCTCACGTAGTTACAAAGTTTGCTCGTGATGAAATGTAGTTGTTGCAAGGCTTCTCGCTGTT
>JAAYRW010000095.1 GCA_012518555.1 Tissierellia bacterium | reverse complement strand
CCGCCTTAGTAATGATGACTTTAGAAAGAGCTAATGAATTAGGATTAAAGCCTCTTGCTAGAGTAGTTGCTACGGCCAACTTTGGAGCTCAGCCTAGAGTTATGGGGATAGGGCCTGCTTATGCTATTCCTAAGTCTATTGAATTAGCAGGTCTAACTGCTGATGCTATCGACTACTATGAAATAAACGAAGCCTTTGCTGCCCAGTTTATAGCTGTTAATAGAGAGCTAAAGTTAGATATGGATAAAGTTAATGCCAATGGTTCAGGAATTGGATTAGGACATCCTGTAGGATGTACTGGTGCAAGAATCATCCAAGCTACTATAAATGAACTTAAGAGAAGAAATGGACAGTATGGTGTTGCTTCTCTATGTGTAGGTGGCGGCCCTGCAATGAGTGTAGTAATTGAAAACTTGATTTAAATAAAATATTTTGAAATTTATGTTTAAAAAACTACTAAAAGGGTATATAATATAATAAGTTAAAAAATAACATATGTAGATACTGGAGGAAATTTATGAAAAATTACGAAAAATTAAATGTTTACTTATCAAATTTAGCTGTATTAAATGTTAATCTTCACAACATCCATTGGAATGTTGTAGGAAAACAGTTTGTTCAGGTTCACGAATTTACAGAGGAATTATATGATGATTTCTTTGAAAAATATGATGCAGTTGCTGAAATGCTAAAAATGAAAGGTGAAAAACCCTTAGTTAAATTATCAGATTATCTGAAGAATGCATCCATAGAAGAATTAGAAGGAGATAAATTCGAAATTAGAGAATCCTTTGAAATTGTTTTAGGATACTTAGAAGAAATGAAAAAATTAGCAACTGAAATTAGAAACGAAGCTGACGAAGATGGTGACTTTGAAGTAGTAGCAGAATTCGAAGACCATGTTGCAGGCTACAGCAAAAATATCTGGTTTGTTAAATCAATGCTTGCTTAATAAAGCTAAATTTAGTTAATATAGCTCACTTCATAGGAAGTGAGCTTTTTACGCCTTTTTGACGAATTCAGATTTTAATTTCATTGAACCGAATCCATCTATTCTACAGTCAATATCATGTCCATCGCTAGAATCATATATTAACTTTATATTTTTTACTTTTGTTCCTTTCTTGACCGGTGTTGAACTACCTTTTACCTTTAAATCTTTAATTACGATTACCGAGTCACCGTCATTTAAAGTATTACCATTAGAGTCAGTAATAGTTTCTGAACTAGCCCTATCTTCCTGTGATTGTAATGTCCATTCGTGAGCACATTCGGGGCAAATTAATAAATTTCCATCCTCATAAGTATACTCTGAATTACAGCTTGGACAATTTGGTAATGCCATTTAAAATACCTCCATTTTATTGATAGATATATACTAACATACTTCCACTGACAAAGTCTACTCCCTTAAACCACCTATCTTAGGCATTCTTATAATCCCAAAGTTACTTATACATCATCCACCGAAAGCAAGATTTATGGAGTTATATGTGAAATTATGCTATACTTAGATACAATCTAAAATTTCTATTTCTATAAATTGCTTCATAACAATAATGTATTGGAGGACTCTATGGAAGTTCGTAATAAAAAAGTATACATGGCAGCAACGCTATATGCATTGATTACCGGTTTGTCATTCCTGTTTGTGAAAATAGCTTTAGATTCATCAGATCCTTTTGATTTATTAGCCTATAGATTTACTGCAGCATTTATAGCTATTTTAATTCTTTATGGATTTAAGCGAATAAAATTTGATTTCAATAAGGAAAGGATCATTAAAATTATTCCTATAGCCATACTTTATCCACTATCTTTCTTTGCATTTCAAACATTTGGCCTTCAATATGCTACTTCCGCAGAAGGGGGAATATTATTAGCATCAGCCCCTATATCCACTTTGATTTTAGCTACATATTTCTTAAAAGAAAAAACTACTCTTCTTCAAAAATTATCAATTATAGTATCTGTATCCGGCGTAATATACATAAGTCTTATGAAAAGTTCTGATTTGAATTTTAACAATATCTTAGGAATTGTACTCCTTCTATTATCTGCTTTGTCAATTTCCGGCTATAGCGTTATGGCAAGAAAGTTAACCAAGGATTTTACAAATATTGAACTTAGCACTATGATGATTTTAATAAGTTTTATTTGTTACAACTTAATGTCTATAAGCAAGCATTTATTAAGTGGAACTATAAGTAGCTTTTTCGCTCCCTTGTCGGATGTTAGTTTTGTAATTTCAATACTATACTTAGGTGTCCTTTCATCTTTAGTAACTTCCCTTATGACTAATTATATTTTATCGAAGATAGAAGCTTCCAAAATGAGTGTTTTCGCTAATTTAGGTACAGTTATTACTATAGCTGCAGGGGCTATTTTCCTTAAAGAAAGTATCTACTACTACCATATAATAGGCTCTCTTTTAATCGTAGGTGGAGTTCTAGGAACTAATTTCTTAGATGAGAAAGAACTGCCGGAGGATAGATAAGGACTCCGGCATAATATTTTAATTTATTTTGTAGTAGCTAATAAAATCCTTACTTCTTCTTCCGTTAAGTTTCTCCATTTTCCTATTGGTAAATTCTTTAACTTAATATTCATAATTCGAATACGCTTTAATTTCACTACCCTGTATCCAAAATGAGCACACATTCTTCTAATTTGTCGATTTAGTCCTTGAGTAAGAGTAATTTTAAACACTTTGCTAGATATTTTCACCAGCTTACAAGGATCTGTTAAGGTATATTCATTTTTAACAGGATTATAAATTCTTACTCCCTTTGACATACCTTCAATAAAAGATGTAGTAATAGCTTTATTTACAGTTACAATATAATCTTTCTCATTCTTATTTTTATTACTTAAAATTTCATTAACTATGCTGCCATCATTAGTTAGAAGGATTAATCCCTCTGAGTCCTTATCTAATCTCCCTATCGGGAAAATACGTTCAGGATGATTTACAAAATCAATGATATTCCCTTTTACATGGCGCTCTGTAGTAGAAGTAATCCCTCTCGGTTTATTTAAGGCAATATATACATGGGTCTTTTTTAATTTTAGTAGTTTACCATTTACCTCCACCTTATCTCCTGGTTTTACCCTTTGTCCAATTATAGCTAGCTTGCTATTAATTTTTACTTTTCCCTCTTTAATTAATTCATCAGCCTGTCTCCTGGAGCATAGTCCTGTTGAACTAATATAGTTATTTATTCTCATATATATCTCCCTATAAAATGTTGCGTGTACACATATTCCTAAGCTGCTTTTAAAGATTCTAGTGCGAATTTGTATCCTAAAAAACCGAACCCTGAAATTTGTCCGATACATGCAGGAGCAATAACAGATTTGTTTCTAAATTCTTCTCTGGCATATATATTAGAAAGGTGAACTTCAACAGTCTTAATATTAACTGATTTTAAAGCATCAAGTATTGCATAACTATAATGGGTATAGGCAGCTGGGTTAATGATTATTCCATCAGCATTTCCATAGGCTGAATGAATTTTATTAATTATTTCACCTTCTATATTGCTTTGAAATATTTCAACTTGGACATCAAGTATTTTAGCTTGTTCCTCAATAAATCTGCATAGACTTTCATAATTATTACTGCCGTATATATCTTTTTCTCTTATTCCTAACAAATTTAAATTTGGTCCGTTAATTACAATTATTTTCATACCATTCCCCTACCTTCTTAATTATTATGTTGGCAACTTCTTCTAATTCTTTTTCGTTTATTACTTCTATATCACTGTATTCTTTGTAAAGATGAATTCTCTCATGGTACAGTCTATATACTGCCTCAGCGCCGTCTTTTAATAGAGGCCGTGTCTTCATATTTATATCCCTGACTATATTTTCCACAGGTCTATTAATAAATACTATTGTAGAATTCTTTTTTAAACTTTCAATATTTTCTTTTCTTTTTATTATACCGCCGCCAGTTGCAATTATATGGGAACTTAATTTGCCAACTATAGCTGAATACTTACTTTCCATATCTCTGAAATATTCTTCATTTATATTAAACATTTCCCCTATAGTTTTTTTCTCCTTTAACTCAATATAATCATCCATATCTATAAAGGCTTTCTTAAGTTTTGCTGCTATTATTTTCCCTAAAGTGCTTTTGCCACTACCAGGCATACCTATTAAAACTATATTTTTATTCATTTACTTTAAAAGTTTCCCCTCTTTCCAATAATAAATCAAGTATAACTAAAGCTGCTGCTCCTTCGATAACAGGCACTACCCTGGGAACTATACAAGGGTCGTGGCGACCGCTAATCTCTAAGGTCTTTTCTTCCATCGAAGTAATATTAACCGTAGATTGAGGCAATGATATAGAAGGAGTTGGTTTTATGGCAGTTGTAAATACAATAGGCATACCATTCGTAATGCCGCCTAATATTCCTCCGTTATTATTTGTTTTTGCTGATATTTTACCATCCTTTAAATAATATCTATCATTAGCAGAAGATCCACGCATTTTCCCAATCTTAAACCCTGCCCCGAATTCAATCCCTTTTACCGCCGGTATGGAAAAAATCATGGAGGATAGTTTTGATTCAACAGAGTGGAAAAATGGATCTCCATAGCCAGGAGGTATATTAGTTATTATAGTTTCAACACTACCTCCTACCGAATCTCCTTCTTCCTTTGCCTTTAGTATTTCAGCTTTCATCAGTTGACCCTTTTCTTCTGAAAGTACGGGAAACTCCATATCTTTTAAATAATTAAAGTAATCTGCTTCATAATCTATAAATTCTATTTCCGTATCTTCAATATTATAAATACTCTCTATATGACTTGCTATAAATATATTTTTATCTTTTTCCAATACATCCATTGCCAGGGCCCCTGCAAATAATAAGGGAGCCGTTATTCTTCCGGAGAAATGTCCTCCTCCTCTATAGTCATTGAAACCGCCATATTTAACGTGTGCAGGATAATCGCTATGACCAGGGCGCATAGTATCTTTTAACTGATTATAGTCTTGGGATTTTTTATCTTCGTTATATATAATTCCACAAAGAGGTGCTCCCGTAGTATTTCCCTTAAAAACACCGCTTAATATTTTCACCGCGTCTCTTTCTCTACGGCTTGTAGCAAGTGAACTTTTTCCCGGAGCCCGACGGGCCATTTGTTTATTAATGTATTCCATATCGATTTTAATTCCGGGAGGGAAATTGTCTATTACAACACCTATTGCCTCCCCGTGGGATTCGCCGAACAAACTTATTTTTAGTTTATTTCCCCATATTGAACCCATTTAACAGCCCTCCTAAGGTCATATAATCATTCCAAAATCCAGGATAAGATTTATTTACTGCCTGGTAGTTTTCTAAAATAATTTCATCCTTACACTTTGTAGCTGCAATTGCCAAAGACATGGCTATTCTGTGGTCATTCCAGCTATTTACTCTTGTCTTACCTTTTAAATTTTCTTTCCCCACTATATAGAGACCGTCTTTTGATTCCTCTATTTCGCCTCCAATTTTATTCATTTCCGTCGAAATAGCTTTTAATCTGTCTGACTCCTTAATTCTTAAACGCTGAGCATTGATTATACGAGTAACCTTCCCCTTTTGAAGGGAAGCTAAGACTGTAATTATAGGGACTAAATCAGGTATTTGAGAGGCGTCAATTATAATCTCCTGGGCATTGCTAGTATATCTCTCTATTATGTTAAGTATTTCTTTATCTCCCTGTAGAGAATCTTCATTTAAGCCTACACATTCCACATCATTTCCCAATGCTTTTGCCACTAAGTAAAATGCTGCCTGAGAATAATCTGCTTCCACTGTGTAGGAAGATGATTTATATTGTGAGCCGGCTCTAACTATATATTGTCTATAATTGCTTTCTATATTAATACCGAATCTTTTAAGAATCTCTATAGTTAAATCTACATAAGGAGCAGATTCCATCTTATCGGTAATTGTAATTACCGACTCCTTCTTAGTAAGAGGCAGAGCAAAAAGAAGGCCACTTATAAACTGGGAGCTAATTTGTCCTGATATCTTGTAAGATCCTTCTTTTAATTTACCACTGATAGTAAGAGGTAAATTTCCCTTGATGTTTTTATACTTGATGTTTTTTTCGTCGAATATTTGGTAGTATAGGTCTAAGGGTCTTTCCACTAATTTTCCTCTGCCTGAAAATTTACAGCTCTTAGTTAGCATTAAAGCGATAGGTATTAAAAACCTTAATGTAGAACCTGATTCTTTACAGTCAATTTCAGCATATTCAATCTTTTCCCTAATGCCTCCAATATGAAGTTTATAGCTATTATTCCAATTATTAATTATTTCTATTTCCGCCCCAAGGCTTTTCATTCCATTGATTGTAGCCTTTATATCCTCTGATAGAATTACATTATCTATTATACTTATTTCTTTTTCCTTGGAAAGGGAGGCAGATATTATTGCGCGATGGCTTAAACTTTTTGATGGTGGAGGTGTTATTACTCCTTTTAATTTAGTCGGTTTAATTACGATACTGTTCATTTATTTATCCTTTCCCTACATAGATTAAAATCCAACCTATGTTTCTAACTACCTAATTATTCTAAAAATTTATTTATACTATCTATAGAAACACTTTCAATAAAACCATGACCTATTTTATTTAAAAGTATTAAATTTATTTTTCCTGAAATATTCTTTTTGTCGAATAAAATTATATCTTTAATTTTATCCATCTTCAAGTTAGGCAGCTTGTATTCTATCTTGAAATTATTAAGGATGTTTATTATTTTTTCTGAAGTGCCTGTTTCTGTATATCCCAATGCTTCGCTTTTCTTTGTAATATTGTACATACCTAGGGCTACGGCTTCTCCGTGACTGTATTCATAGTTATAATATTTCTCTATAGCATGGCCTAGGGTATGACCGAAGTTAAGGAGCATTCTTTCACCTTTATCTCCTTCATCCTTTTCTACTACTTTCCTTTTAATATTACAACATCTATAGATTATATTTTCTATCTTATTGAATAATTCATTTTTGCTTCTAATGGAGGATAAACTTTGAAAGAAATCTGCATCCTTTATACATGCATATTTAATTACCTCCCCTAGCCCATCTTTAATGTATTTTTCTGGAAGTGTATGCAGAAGCTGCGGATCGATGAAAACCCTTTTGGGATGATAGAAACTTCCTATGAGATTCTTCCCTTGTTCTAAGTTTACAGCTACTTTTCCGCCGATGCTAGAATCTATTTGAGCAAGTAATGTAGTAGGGACCTGGACATAATCCACTCCTCTTAAATAGCTAGATGCAGCAAAACCAGCTAAGTCTCCTACTACTCCTCCTCCGAAAGCTACTATTAAATCACTTCTTGTTAGATTAAAATCTATAAAGTGTTTATAGATATTTTCTAATACTTCTAGCGACTTACTGCTTTCTCCAGGATCTACAACTATGAATCGAAGTTCATACTTATATTTTTGTAGACTTTCTTTTACAACTTGGCCGTAGAGGGAATATACATTTTCATCTGTAACTAGGGCAATTTTTTTATTGTTATAAATACTCTTTATTTCATGCCCTAAATTTCTAACTAGTCCCTTTTCTATAAGAATATTGTACTTATGTTTCCCTAAATCTATTTCTAACATTTTCATATTCATCTCTTTTCTATGCTATTTCATCCTTAGATTACCATATATTTTATTTTTGTCCACAATTATTTGGCCAAAAGGAATACTTAGCCACTTAAAAAATATTGATTTTATTGTCATATTATGTTACAATTTCAAATAAAAGAGAAGGCGTAACCACTCTTAGTCAGGAGGAAATTTTGAAAAGGGAGAAATTTTAAAGGATGGTTCTGTTGCTTTAGAAGCAATCAATGGAAGGAAAACAATTGCAAGGCAGGTAGCCCGAGAAGTGTACGGGGTTCCATATATGGGTCGTGCGATACCCTTATTTGACGAAGATGAAGTAATCGGTTGTATTATAGTTGCAGAATCATTGGATGCTAAAGAAAAGTTAGTAAATATGGCTCAAAATTTATCGACTACAATCGAGCAAATAACTACAGCTATGGAGGAAAATGCCTCAGGTTTAGAAAAAGTAGCAAGTTTAAGCCATCAAATGGAGGAAGTTTCTGAGGGTAACTTAAATTCTGTTAAAGAAACAGATAAAATCGTAGATACAGTCTACAATATTGCTAGACAGTCTAAATTATTAGGATTAAATGCGTCTATAGAAGCAGCAAGGGCAGGTAATGCAGGAAGAGGGTTTAACGTTGTGGCAAGTGAAATTAGTCAATTGGCTGAAAACAGTACTGCTGCCACAAAAAGGATAACAGATATATTAGAAAAATTAAAATCAGAAAATGAAAAGGTTAGTAGTCAAAGTGAAGAACTAGCATTAGTGCTTAACGAAATAGCAGCGGCAACAGAAGAAGTAAGTGCTTCAATTCAGTCCCTATCGGATATGTCCGAAGAGTTGGTAAAGATGGCAGAAAATTTGTGATATTTTTGATTTAGAGACCTTTTGGAACTGAGAATAAATCCGAAAGGTCTCTAAGTGTGAATTAAGATATTATAACCTCTACCGCAGCATTTGAAGGAGTGATTAAAGATAACTATGGATTTAAGAATATTAGAGTATTTTATAGCTGTTGCTGAACATCAAAATTTCAGTAGGGCGTCAGATGTCCTACATATTTCCCAACCTACATTAAGCCGTCAAATAGCCTTATTAGAAGAAGAAATGGGTACTCCTCTGTTAATCCGCACTAAGCCTAATGTCCAACTTACATTAGCCGGTGAAGTATGTTTAGAAAAGTCGAAATATATTTTAGATCAATATAAAAGTATGAAGTATACAATATCTGAAATCAGAAAAGGTAATGTGGGTTCAGTAAGTATCGGCTATGTAAACTTATCACAATTCAAGGTGTTATCGAATGCTATAGAGCATCTCCACGAGAAACATCCCGAAATTAAGCTGAAAGTAAAACAAATGTCTTTACCTGAAATCCAAGAAGCTATACTTAATAAAGAGTTAGATATTGGTTTTGACATGAGGATAAGTATAGATGAATCGGAAGATATTCTATATAAAAAGATATCCGATAGCAGGCTTTATGCAGTTGTGCCAGGAAAACATAAATTTGCCAATCGAGAAAGTATATCCTTTAAAGAATTAAAAGACGAAAAATTAGTTTTATATGAGAGAAAGCAAGCTCCAGAGCTTTTTGACAGCATGGTGAACTTGAGTGCCCAATTTGGATTTACACTAAACTTTACGGCATTTAGCGACGATATGGAATCTGTTATTATGCTAGTTGGATTAGGACAAGGTATAACCTTAATGGATGAAACAGCCAAAATATTAGAAACGAAACACACAATATTTGTGCCTATTAACGATTGTGAAACAAATTATAATTGGTATCTATCATGGCATAAAGATAATAACAATCAATGCATACAGACTGTTATTAATAACATTTCCAACTAAAGGATTATTTAAATTATGAATAATTGATTGTTGCAATATTCAAACAAAGCATTAGACAAGCCCTTCTTTCAATGTTAAAATATAATCAAACATTGTGATGACATAAGGAGGAAATATGAAAAGAATTATTGCTTTAATAATTTGTGTAATGATGTTTTTAAGCTTGGTTGCATGTTCAGCACCTGCTGATCCTGTAGAAAATGAGACAGGCGAAGACCTAGCAGATACTGAAACTGAGCTAAATAATGACCGTAAATTTGAACCAGGTACATACACGGTTGAGGTAATGGGACACAATGGAAGATTTAATATGGATGTTATTTTTGACGAAGATTCCATTGTTGACATTATAGTTGGAGAAAACAACGAATCTGGCTTTATGGGTACTATGGCCATAAATGATATGGTCAGTAAAATATTAGAAAGACAAAGTCTAGAGGTAGATGCTTTATCTGGTGCTACAGTAACAGGTTCCGTAGTTAGAGGCGGAGTAGCCCAAGCCGTAACAGAAGCTGGTGGAAATGTAGATGACCTTATGATACCTCCAGAACCAGATACAAGAGCATGGGAAGATACTACAGCAGATGTAGTGGTAGTAGGCAGTGGAGCTGCAGGAATGGCTGCAACTATACAAGCTGAAGAATTAGGTATGGATGTAATATTAGTTGAACAACTTGGATTAATTGGTGGTTCATCTGTAAGAGCAGGATACATGGTTGGAGGAGATACCATAGTACAAAAAAATCAAGGTATTGATTTTTCAGTACAAGATTGGGTTGATATAATGGTAAAACCTCGTGATACTACTGATATTGGTCTCTATCAAGAAGCCTCTTCTCTTCGTATGGCAAGAAATGCAGGTAAAAATATAGACTGGTTATATGAACTTGGTGTAGAATTTGGTCCTGTTAATCTTGAATGGCAACATTATGGTCCTGATGGAGCAAGGGTTGGACCATATGCAATGAGTGCTTTCCAAAAGGCTTTAGATGAAAGAGATATAGATTATAGATTAAATACACGTGCTACTAAGATAATCATGGAAGATGGAGCTGTTAAGGGAATAACTGTAATATCTCCAAATGACATTGAATATAATATTTATGCTGATGCAGTAATCCTCGCCACGGGTGGATTCTTTGCTAACCAAGAAATGGTGGAAAAATACGATCCTGAGCACGCTCAGTTCCCAACAGATGTTTGTATAGGAGCAGATGGTTCAGGTATGCTCATGGCTGAAGAAGTGGGAGCCGTTCTTAAATATATGGATCAAGCAAATTACCATGGTATTGCAGCATTCTGGAATGGAGCAAGTAGATCACTGTCATTGCCTGCAGGTAATGGAGCTATAGCTGTTAACAAAGATGGTCAACGTTATGCAAATGAAGCAGGAGCTTATGAGTTGTTAACTGAAGGAACAATGGCTCAAGAAAATAGTACTGTCTATACAATAATGGATCAAACTATAATGGATTTGGATGTTATTAAAAATGACCATGGCCTATCTAACATCATCGAGATGTATGAAGTAGCCGATACAGTTGAAGAATTAGCAGAAAAATTAGGAATTGACCCTGAAGGATTAAGAACAACTATCGACAATTACGGTTCATATGTTAGAAATGGAGAGGATTTAGAGTTTGGTAAAGATCCAGCAT
>JAAYRW010000174.1 GCA_012518555.1 Tissierellia bacterium | reverse complement strand
TATGGCCAATAAATAAATTTATTTATATATAACACATCTATATATTATATCGTAACAAAATGCAGTAATGCAATTAAAAGAAGCAGCCTATGGCCGCTTCTTTTTGATTTATAAGATATCCAGGCCTATGCTGTAGGGATAAACCTCCGACTTAGGTATATTTCTATCTTTTGCTACTTGCTTAACCGCTTCTTTTTTACTCATTCCAGCCTCTAAATACTCCTTTATATGATCCTCTATGCTGATCTGGCTGAAGTTCTTCTGCTGGTCACTAGTCTGCACCCCTTTTAGAACCACTACAAATTCGCCTCTTGGAGTTTGATTGCAATAATGATTTACTGCTTCCTGCAATGACATAGTGAGTACTTCCTCATGAATCTTAGTTAATTCCCGAGCTATGGATATTCTGCGGTTCCCCAATATATCGTACATATCCTGAAGGAGGGACTTTAATCTGTGAGGCGCTTCATAAATGATAACAGTGCGTTCTTCATTACGCAGAATATTGATGCGCTCCTGCCTTTGTTTCTTCTGCCGTGGGAGAAAGCCTTCGAAAGCAAAACGCTCGGTGGGGAAAGAAGAAAGAACCAATGCTGATAAAGCAGCTGAAGGTCCAGGAACGACTGTTATCGCCACCTTCGCCTCGTAAGCTAACTGCACCAGGTCGGCACCAGGATCTGAAATGCCAGGCATTCCCGCATCTGAAACCAAAGCTACTTGATAGCCCTTTTGAACCAAAGCTATGATTTCCGGTCCTTTTTCTCTGCGATTATGTTCATGATAACTGATCAAGGGTTTTGAAATTTCATAATGATTCAATAACTTCAAGGTATGCCGGGTATCTTCTGCTGCAATATAATCTGCTTCTCTTAAGATTCTCAAGCTACGCAGTGTAATATCCTCCAAATTGCCAATAGGAGTGGCGCATAAATACAAGCATCCCCGGCCTGAATTTAACATATTTATCTTCCCCTTTCTCTCCTATTTTTATAACGTTTTGATCATGAAGGCTGTCAGTTGATAGGCTAGACAAGGTGATAAATTTCCTTAAGTTCTTTTGTATACTCCATGTTTTCATTGTAAACAATGAGAGGCGGCATCCAATTTAGGTAAGGCTTACCATGAAGCACTCCCTCCACTAAAACTAGTGCAGGTGGTTTATGTATTTGGGAATGAACCATGCGGATTCGCTTAGGCTCCAACCGATGCTGCCGCATGCCAATAATAATATCCATCATACGATCAGGGCGATGCACCATGGCAAAACGGCCGCCGACACGGAGAAGTTTAGCAGCCGATGCAAGAACATCGTCTAAAACACACAGAATTTCATGCCTGGCAATAGCTTTATGATCCTGTGGATTATGAATACCGCTTCCTGCCTTTTTGTAAGGCGGGTTGGAGACCACCAGGGTAAATTGGCCCTTACCCAGTATTGCCGGCGCATCCTTAAGGTCAGCATTTAGAATTTCCACTCGGGATTCCAGGTTGTTCAATCGTATACTCCTATTGGCCATTTCAACCATATCTGATTGAATTTCTATACCATAGATCTGAGCATACTCTTCCCTGCCTGCCAAAAGAATTGGAACAATGCCGGTTCCCGTTCCCAAGTCGACTACCTTATCCCCTTTTCTAATCCCAGCAAAATGGGACAGCAATACAGCATCTGTCCCAAAGCAAAACTTTTTAGTATTTTGTATTATTTTAAGCCCCTTGAACTGAAGGTCATCAATCCGCTCAAACTCATTTAACTTTATCTCCATATCTTGTTCTCCCGGGTCTGTTTCCTATTTGTCTTCTCAAAATTATTATATCACAATCTCTGTAATTTTTTCTCCATTAGCTAAATATATTAGCTTGCTATTAATCTACATCAGCTACACCTAAAGCCTTAGCAAATGCCTCCAATTCTTCTAAGCTCATAAAGGCACCTGGTTTCAGGAATTTTATTATCCCTTCTCTATCTATCATATAATTAGCTGGAATACCTCTTTGACGATACATACCCCAAACAGAATCATCCCGGTCAAGCAGGACTGGGAAGGTAT
>JAAYRW010000094.1 GCA_012518555.1 Tissierellia bacterium | reverse complement strand
CATAGTATCATAAATTGCCATTCCTGCAGTTATAGAGCCTCCTGGTGAATTTATATAAAACTGTATATCTTTATCAGGATCTTCAGATTCCAAAAATAACATCTGTGCAACTATTAAACTGGCTGTTACATCGTTAACTTCGCTACTTAATATGATTATCCGGTCTTTTAAAAGTCTTGAATATATGTCATAAGATCTTTCACCTCTACCGGTTTGTTCGATTACATATGGTACTAAAGCCATTTTTTCTCCTCCTATATTATATTTAATTATATCTTAATTGTACTTATTTTTCTTAAAATAATCTTAACTAATTATCTTCTTCCTTTTCTATAGCTTCTTTTTTAGCTTCTTCTTTCGTTTCAACTTCCTCTGTTTTAGCTTCCTCTGCTTCAACTTCCTCAGGCGGATCCACGAATACTGCATTTTCTACAAGCATATCGATAGCCTTTCTTTTTTGAAGAGTTTCTTCTATATAACTTTTGCTTGATTGCAATAAATTCTCTTTAAAAGCTTCCAGCCTATCTTCTTCAACTTGGTAGGATTCAGCTATTTTCGATACTTCTTCAGCTAATTCTTCATCGCTTACAGTGATTTCTTCTTTCTTAATAATTGCATCTAAAACAAGTTCTGCCTTAACGTTAAATTCTGCTTCAGCTCTTGCACTTTCCCTGTACTGATTAACAAAATTAATAATTAAATCATCAAATTCCTTGCCAACGAATCCTTGTTGACGGAACTGCTGCTCGTAATTGCTTGCAAGAAAATCTATTTCTCTTTGAATTAATACATCTGGAATTTCTAATTCAGTATCATTTACGATTTTAGTTACTATATTGTTGTTATCTGATATTTTAGCTGAATCAGAAGCTCTTTGTTCCAATACTTTTTTTGTATCGGCTTTTAATTCTTCTAAAGTGTCAAATTCACTTACATCTTTTGCAAACTCATCATCAATTTCAGGAAGTTCCTTTGATTTAATTTCATGTATTTTTACATTAAATACTGCTTCCTGGCCACTTAAACTTTCTTCATGGTATTCTTCAGGGAATGTTACCTTAACGGTAACCTCTTCATCCTTCTTCTTGCCGATTAGCTGTTCTTCAAATCCAGGAATGAAGGAATTTGAACCTATTTCTAAAGTTTGATTTTCCGCAGTTCCTCCTTCAAACTGTTCTTCACCTACAAATCCTGCATAATCGATTGTCAAAAAATCTCCCTCTTCAACAGCTCTATCTGTTACTTCTACTATTCTTGCATTTTTTTCTTGAATAGCTTTCAGTTCATTATCCACGTCTTCGTCAGTTACTGTAATTACAGTTTTTACAACTTCAACACCTTTATATTCAGGTAGTTCCACTTCCGGCATTACCTCTACCTCAGCCGTAAAAACAAGGTCTTCCTTTTCTTCGAATTTTTCAATATTTATTTTAGGGCTGTCTATAACGTCTAAATTTAATTCTGTTACAGCTGCAGGATATGCTTCCTGAACTGCAAAATCCAAGGCATCATCATAAAAAATCCCCTTGCCATACTTCCTCTCAATAATATGCCTTGGAGCTTTTCCTTTCCTGAAACCTTGAACATTTATACTATTCTTTACTTTTAAGTATGCTTTATTCACAGCTTCCTCAAATTCTCCCTGAGTTACCGTAAATTCCAATGTTACTAAATTTTTTTCTTTTTTAAGTACTTTTGAACTCATTATTTCCTCCGTTTAGTTGTTTTATGTAAAGCAGATATTAATATCATTTAATTAATTTCATAATTAACCACTATATTATATCATAAACCTTCTCAATTGCAAGAATATATTCGCGATTTTTACCAGTTTTTTGCCTACTTACCTTAATTATTAAAGATTTTTTATAATTTTCTTTCATTTAGATATATTTAGGGCCTCCTGCCACTATACTCGTAGACACTACATTTCATTATAAAATTATTGACACTTAAAAAAAACATAAGTTTATTTTTAACAAATTTCATACCTGCCTTCTTCATAACCTTTCCTGATGCTAGATTTCTAACATCGTGAAGGGCTCGAATAGTCTTAAAACCTTCCTCTTTAGTTAAAAAATTTATGACACAGATTAAAACTTCTGTAGCAATTCCCCTATTCCACAACTTCTTTGCTATTGTATATCCTATTTCACAATACTTTTTTCTTTTTTTTACCCTTGACACTGAGATAGAACCTACTACTTCTTTATTATCCTTGCTAACAATAGCCCAATTATAATAGTATTGCCCTTCATAAGCTTGAATCCAACTATATAAGTATTCTTTGGTAATTTCTATACTAGAATGAATTTTCCAAGCATTATATTTAGCAGAATCTCTGTCACTGGCCCAATTATTATATACGTCTTTTGCATCGGACATTTTAAATTTCCTAAGTATGAATCTTTCCGTTTCTAATTCTTTTGTTCCGGATTTTTTTAATTTTTTCATATTGTCCTCCCAAGATCCACTACTATTATATCCTTTATATCATTTATATCCTTTTAAAACATCTTAAAATATCTTTCATATTCTTTACATTGAATTATACCAACAATAATAGTATAATAAACATATTAATTCCAAGGAGGTCCTCAATGAGCAATGTAGAAATTATAACGGATAATTATAGCCAGGCAGTTAAAACCAATACTGAAGTTAAAGATAGAAAATTCGTCCCGACTATTGAATCCGTTTTGAAAAAAAAGCCTATACAAATGCCTCAAGAAATATATAGTGCCAGCGGTATAAATATATTCGGTAAAAGAATAAAATCATTAATATACACTACTGATTTGGCTATTATAAAAAATCATAATGCAGATGGAGTTATTGCCGTATATCCTTTCACTCCCCAAATAGCAATTAATCAAGCAATAATCGAACTGTCTTCTGCCCCTGTCTTTGTTGGAGTAGGTGGAGGTACTACAACAGGGCAAAGATCTATTGATATTGCCTTAAACGCTGAATTAACAGGGGCCTACGGTGTAGTATTAAATGCTCCTACCAAAAATCAACTTATTACAGAAATGAAAGAGCGTTTAGATATTCCTATCATTATTACTATCGTATCGGAAAAGGAGGACTTTGAATCAAGAATTAAGGCAGGAGCTTCGATTTTTAATGTATCAGGAGGTGCAAGGACTGCCAGTATCGTAAGAGCAATACGTGAAAAACATCCTAATTTTCCAATAATTGCAACAGGAGGTCCTAGACCGGAAAATATATCTGAAACTATAAAGGCTGGTGCAAATACCATTACTTTTACACCTCCTCCACCAGGGAAACTTTTCTCTGAAATGATGGACAAGTATAGAGCTGAAATAATCAAAAGTTTAGAAGAAAATGAATAACTGCCCTTGGCAGTTATTTTTTAATCTATATTTTTAAGTACTTGTCTGTTTTCTTCTATAATGTTGTTTATTTCTATTATTTTATCTTGAAGCTTGGACAATGTTTCATCGCTGTAATTATAAGCTCCCAACTTCATTTCATTAGCCTTTTCTTCTGCTTCTTGAATTAATTGATCTGCATATTTCTTAGCTTGTCTACTTATTTCGCTTTCTTCAATCAAATGTTTCTGTTGATCCTTCATTCTTTGAATTAATTCGTCGGCTTCCCCTTGAGCTTCGTTTAGTATACGTTGACGTTCTTTTGCAACCCAAGAAGCCCTGTTAATTTCATCGGGTAATCTCAATCTTATTTCATTAATAACTTCCAATATTTCTTCTTTATCAATCATTACTTTGCTTGATAAGGGAAACTTTGAAGCATCTTCTATAATATCTTCGATTCTTTCTAATAGATTTAAAATGTCCATTTATACCCTCCCCAGTTTTTTGTCTATTTTTTCTGCAACATTATTGGGAACTAAAGTGTGAAAAGGTCCCCCATGTTCTGCCAGATCTTTAACCATGCTGGAACTTAAAAAAGAATATTCGGCCGATGCGACTAGAAATATAGTTTCTAATTTTTTGTTCAAATGCTTGTTTATACTTGAAATGGAAAGCTCGTATTCATAATCGGATACAGCCCTAAGTCCTCTAACTATTATGTTAATATCATTTTTCTCACAATAATCGACTACCAGCCCTTCCGTATAGTCAACGGTTACATTGTCTAAGTGTTTTACCGCACCTCTTACCATTTCGCATCTATCTTCTATAGAAAACCAGTATTTCTTATCTATGTTGTTAAATACAGTTACTACTACCTCATCAAATTTACATGATATTCTATTTATTATATCAAGATGCCCTTTTGTTATGGGATCGAAACTCCCAGTATATAATACTTTCATCTTTAGTTATGACCCTCCATATTTGATAATACTTATTTTAGTTCTTCCATATACTTTCTCTTTATATTCTATCATGTTTGTATATGTTTTATCAATCACTTTTTCATTTTTGTCACTTTCAATAATAAGTAATCCCCCGGATTTTAATATATCAAATTCTAAAACACTATTTGAAATATTAGAGATTGACTTTAATTCATATGGAGGATCAGCAAATATATAATCAAACTTTTCATCCTTTTCCGATAGCTTTATTATTGCTTTTTTATAATCACTTACAATAGTTTTTCCTCTATCTTTAAAATTACATAAGTCCAAGTTCTTATTTACATAGTTTAAACTTTTCCGCGATATATCAACAAAGGTACAGTGTTTGGCTCCTCTTGCCAAAAATTCAATACCAACACCGCCGGATCCTGCAAATAATTCCAACACCAAGGCTTCCTCCTTTATAGGACCTATTATGTTGAATATTGCCTCTTTTATTTTATCACCGGTAGGTCTTACAGATTGACCTTCCGGGGCATAAAGTTTCATACCCTTGTTTGTTCCGGATATTATTCTCATTATTTACCTCTTATGAAATTTATTTAGATCTGGCAGTCTCATTCACCAATTTATTTGCTCCTTGTCAATTAAATACTATTTCATCTTTAAATATTTTTGTAATTTCTCTTTTTAAATTTAAATATTCCTGTCCCTTAAGATCAGGATTTTCCGATAAAATTCTTCTTGATAAAGATTGAACTTCTTCAATAGTTTTAACATTATTGACAAGATTCTGAATTTCAAATTTGGACAAACCATGCTGTTTAGTTCCGAAGAATTCGCCGGGACCCCTAATTTTCAAATCTTCTTCAGCAATTATAAATCCATTGTTAGTAGATTTTAAAATATTCATTCTTTCTCTGGATTTTTTGCTCTTACTTTCATTTACCAATATACAGTAGGATTGATGATTACCTCTTCCAACTCTTCCTCTTAATTGGTGAAGCTGTGCTAAACCGAATCTTTCTGCATTTAAAATAAGCATAACTACTGAATTAGGAACATTTACTCCTACTTCAATTACCGTAGTAGAAATAAGTATGTTTATTTTACCCTCATAAAACTTATTTATAACTTCTTCCTTTTCCCTATTAGGCATTTTGCCGTGTAATAGCCCTAAATTATATTCTGAAAAGTAAGAAGACTTTAAATCCTTAAATATTTCCGTTGCCGAATTCAACTCTAACTTTTCTGACTCTTCTACTAAAGGAGCTACTATGTAAGCTTGTCTTCCCTTCTTAACAATATTTTTAATGAAATTATAAGCTTTCTCCTTTCCTTTTTCGTCTACTATTTCCGTTATTACTTTTTGCCTACCTGGAGGCATTTCATCAATTAGTGAAACATCCAAATCTCCGTATACCATTAAAGCTAATGTTCTGGGAATAGGAGTTGCCGTCATTATTAAAATGTGAGGGTTTTTCCCTTTGTTTTGAAGTTTTGCTCTCTGCCTCACTCCAAAACGATGTTGTTCGTCAGTAACTACAAGACCTATATTATTAAACTCTACATTATCCTCAATAAGTGCATGGGTTCCAACTATTATGTCAATTTTTCCTTCTTTTAGCCTGCTTAGAACTTCAGCTTTTTTCTTAGCTTTTACAGAAGCAGTTAAAAGTTCAACTTCAATATCTATTTTAGCCTTTTGGATATATTGATTGATTGTTTCGTAATGTTGCAATGCCAGTACTTCCGTAGGAACCATCATCGAAGCTTGGTAGCCTGACCCTACTGCAAGGAGCATTCCATAAATTGCTACTACAGTCTTACCGGAACCTACATCTCCTTGAACTAATCTGCTCATTGCCTTTTGGCTTTCCATATCTTTTTTAATTTCTTCAATAACATTAAGCTGGGCCTTAGTAAGCTTGTAGGGCAGGGATTTTATAAGTTTTTCAGCAAGCAAAGTATTTTTAACTTCAGTTTCCGTAGTATTTATATTGGATTTAATGTTAAATAGTCCCAGCTGCATTATTAAAAGTTTTTCAAAAGCTATAGTCTTCTTTGCTAAGGAATAGGCCTTGCCATTAGCAGGAAAGTGAAGATTTTTAATTGCGCTTTTTCTTGCTAGTAAATTATATTCTTTAATAATACTTTCAGGAAGTACATTCTCTATTTCCCTATAATAGATTTCTAAAGCAGTCCTTGTTAATTTTGTAATTTCATTATTGCTTAAACCGTAAGTAAGACCATAAATAGGCATGATCCTCTTTGCTTTCCAATCCTTGTCTACTGACTCTATTTCAGGATTTACCATTTCAAATTTGCCGTAGCCAATCTTTAGGTCACCGAATACATAGTAGAATTCGTCTTCTGTTAACTTGTCCATTAAGTAAGCTTGATTGAAAAATGTAAGAGTTATAAAACCTGTACCATCCTTACATACAGCCTTTATTATAGTTCTATTCTTTTTTATTGGCGATAATTTTGGTTTTTCAAAGAGTTTAACTTTCAACAAGTATTTTTTAGGCTCAATTATTTCATTAATTTTACTTACTCGTCTCCGATCTTCGTATTTAAGAGGAAAATAATTTAACAAATCTTCCACAGTATATATCTTTAATTTTTCTAATTTGGCTGCTCTACTGGGTCCCACACCCTTTAAATACTGTATATCTTTACTTAGCATATTACACCTTTATTAGGATTTATTCCACGGATACGATGTAGTAATAAAGAGGTTGACCCCCGTATATTATTTCAATATCACAGTCTGGGGCTACTTCTTCCACACCTTTTTTGAGACTTTCTGCTGTTTTTTCATCTACACTGTCTCCGTAAAACAAGCTAACTAAAAAGCTATCTTCATCTACCATTTTACTTACAAGTTTGATTGCTTCCTCTTCAGGATTATCTCCATGACTTATAATATCTCCATCATGAATAGCTATAATTTCATCCTTTTTAATTTCTAATTCATCAAAAACTGTATCTCTTACTGCATAAGTTACTTGACCTGTTTTTACTTCTTTAATGGCCTCCGTCATAGTTTCTATATTTTCATCTACACTGCTTTCTTCATTAAATGCAATAAGAGCTGCTATTCCCTGGGGTATGGTCTTGCTAGCTACTACCTGAATGTCTTTGTCAGAAATTTTCTTAGCTTGATTAGCCGCTAATATTATATTGGAATTATTAGGTAAAATAATTATATGTTCTGCATTTATTTCATTTGCTGCTTCCAATATATCTTCTGTACTTGGGTTCATAGTTTGACCGCCAGATAGAAATACATCTACGTTTAAATCCTTAAAAACCCCTTCAATTCCATCGCCCATACCTATGGAAACGAAACCGTACTTCTTTCTTTTATTATTTTTATTGTTGTTTTTTAATCGTTCTCTAAATTGTTCCTTCATATTGTCAATTTTAATATTTGTAAGTTCACCGTATTTAACGGCAATTGCCAGTACTTGACCTGGATTATTTGTATGAAGGTGAGTTTTAATTACATTCTCATTACCTACGCAAACTATAGAATCTCCTTTATCGTGAATTTTACTTAAAAGCTCTTCTGCAGTCTTTGTAGGATTTTTTATGATGAATTCAGTGCAATAAGTAAATATAATTTCATCTTCACTGCTAAATTCTTCAAGTTCTACTGAAGTATCAATTACTTCATCCTCTATTTCCTCCGGCTTTATTTCTACTCCTTTTAATGCTGCTAAAGCACCTTCTATAAGGAATATTAAGCCCTTGCCTCCTGCATCAACAACATCTGCCTGTTTTAAAACCTTTAGCATTTCAGGTGTGCGGTTTAAAGTATCTTTTGCCTGCAATAGTAAATTTTCTAAAAAAACTACTAGATCATCGTAATCCATATAAGTAGCCATTGCTTTTTCTGCCGTTTCCCTGGCTACCGTAAGCATAGTTCCTTCAACTGGTCTCATAACTGCCTTGTAGGCAGTATCTGATGCTAACTGAAAAGATTCTGCAATTATTTTGGAATCTATATGTATAGCACCATTAATTCCTTTTGCCATTCCTCTTAATAATTGTGATAATATTACACCTGAATTTCCCCTTGCACCCATAAGAGATCCATTTGATGCAGCATTAGCAATTGCTGTAATAGTACTTTCAGAAAGGTTATTAATTTCTCTTACAGCTGCCTGGACAGTTAAGTTCATATTAGTTCCTGTATCTCCATCGGGAACAGGAAATACGTTTAAGGAATCTACTATGCCTTTGTTATTCTCAAGATTGGCAGCAGCTCCTAAAAACATCTTTTTAAATGTAATATTATCTATGTATTTTACTTTCATTTTAGCCTCCTACTATTTTTGCACTCTAACACCTTGTACAAAAATATTAACATTATCTACCGGTACCCCCGAAAAATTTTCAACACTGTACTTTATTCTGGAAATTATATTTTCTGCAACAACTGATATTTTAACACCGTATTGCAATACTATATATAAATCTATGTTTATTTTATCTTCAGTTGCTGAAACTTTTATTCCTTTAGTTATTTGTTCTCTTTTCAGCAGTTCAAAAAATCCCTGAGTAGCATTTCTGGAAGCCATACCGACTACTCCATAACATTCCATTGCAGCTAAGCCTGCAATTGTAGCTATGGCTTGATCGTCAATAGTTATACTTCCGTTTTCATTAAACATTTTAACTGACATTATTACCTCCTGTATTATTCTGATTTTATTTATTATAACCCTTTTATCCTTGATTTACAATTATAAATTAAAATTAATATTGCAATATTTAAATTTTAATGTTAAAATGATTGAGTTCGATTAATAAATTGTAAAAATAACTATGTTTATATAAATGGGAGGTGTAATCGTGGCTAAATATTGTGAATTATGCGGAAAAGGAACTATGTCAGGACACCGCATAACACATTCTGACAAAAAAATAAAAAGGAAATGGAAACCTAACGTAAGAAAAGTAACAGTTGTAGAAAAGGGCGTTCCTTCCAGAAAAACAGTTTGTACAAGATGTATAAGAGCAGGAAAAGTACAAAGTACTATATAAATATGGTACATTAAAAATAGTGGCTATGGCCATTATTTTTTTGTCCCCTCTACAAAAGGAGGACATTCCTCTAACTTAGAAACTTGCCAATAAAAGAATTTACACTTGCCTATAGTAGCCTAAATAATGTACCTCCTAATATTATCAGCAATAAACCTAAAATAAATAGCCAAATTCTAATGGGAAGTATTTGAACGATTATAATCGCTCCTATAATGGCTATCATTATTCCTAATATTTCTGTAAATTTAAATATTTTGTGTGATGGAGAGCATTTATTTTTACGTTTAAAATAATTCATAATAACCTCCTTGAATTGCCCTTTTAAAGGAAAGGACCCTGTTTAAGAAACAGTATTTATACATTCTATTCAAGGAGCTTAAAAAAGATACATAAAATTGAGGAATGTCCCCAATTTAAAGGGGACACAGCTCTAGAACTCAGCGTTTTTAGGTGTTCGTGGAAATGGTATTACGTCTCTTATGTTACTCATACCCGTCAAGTACATTATCAGTCTTTCAAAGCCAAGACCAAATCCGGCATGCTTTACACCACCGTACTTTCTTAATTCTAAATACCACCATAGATCTTCTTTTTCGATTTCCATTTCGTCCATTCTTTTTACTAAATAGTCTAATCTTTCTTCTCTTTGGCTACCGCCTATTAATTCACCTACTCCGGGAACTAATAAATCCATTGCCGCCACAGTTTGCTTATCTTCATTCATACGCATATAAAACGCTTTTATATCCTTAGGATAGTTAACTACAAAGACAGGTTTTTTAAATATTTTTTCCGCTAAATACCTTTCATGCTCTGTCTGTATATCTGTTCCCCATTCTACAGGATACTGGAATTTGTCGTTGTTTTTTATAAGTATATCTATGGCGTCTGTATATGAAATTTTTCCAAATTCAGAATTAACTAAATTGTTTAGTTTGTCTAAAAGGCCTTTTTCTATGAAACTGTTGAAAAACTTCATTTCTTCCTTTGCATTTTCCAATACGTAACTAACTACATACTTTACCATGTCCTCTGCCAACTGCATATTGTCATTAAGATCGGCAAATGCAATTTCAGGTTCTATCATCCAAAATTCAGAAGCATGTCTTGCGGTGTTGGAATTTTCGGCTCTAAAGGTAGGCCCAAAAGTATAGGTTTTCTTATAAGCTAAAGCAAAAACTTCTGCTTCTAACTGACCGCTTACGGTAAGGTTTGTAGATCTACCGAAAAAATCCTTGGAAAAATCGGTTTTTCCATCTACTTTTTCTATATTGTCTAAATTGTCTAAATCTAAAGTTGTAACTTTAAACATCTCTCCTGCGCCTTCAGCATCAGAGGCAGTTATTATAGGAGGATGGGCATAGATAAATCCTCTATCGTTAAAAAATTTATGAATTGCATACGAAGCTAAACTTCTAACGCGAAAAACTGCCAAAAATGTGTTAGTACGCGGTCTAAGATGTGCAATCGTTCGTAAATATTCCATAGTATGTCTTTTCTTTTGCAAAGGATAAGAACTGTCTGATCCAGCTTCTAAAGTTATTTCCCTTGCTTTTATTTCAAAAGCTTGTTTTGCTTCCGGAGTTAAAACTAAATTACCGGTTACAGTTATGGCACTGCCTGTAGAAAGCTTTTTTATTTCCTCAAAGTTACTAAGGTCTTTCTCAAATACTACCTGAACATTTTTAAGATAGGTTCCATCGTTTAATTCTATAAAACCAAAATTTTTTAAATCCCTTATGGTTCTAATCCAGCCTTCTATTCGTACCTGCTGATAATCTTGGGGAGATATGAATATATCCCTTAAATCTGTTACTTTCATGAATCCTCCTTTAATCCTTTGATATAAATACTAGGGCTGCTCCTTTGTTTAAAGTAATTTTTCCTTGTTTTTCACTAATTTCATTACTTATACATAGAGTGGAGCCTCTTTGTACATCAACCTTACTCAATGGGTATTTAAAACCTTCCATAGTTAATCCCTTTGTATCTGTAAGAGGAATTATGGAAATATAATGATTTTCTTTAAAATCTATAATTAACTGAGAATTATCAGTAATGATTTTAATTTCATTATTATTATCTACTATTGTAATATCTATGCCCTCTTTATAATATTTCTCCAAAAGCATAATATTACCCATAGTATGGTCTAAGCGTGTACCTGTGGCAGCTGCTAAGACTATATTTTTATAGCCTTTGGAAATTACAAATTTTACGGCTAATTCCATGTCTGTAAAATCTTTTTCCGCAGGAAATTTTTCAATAGCTACCTTCTTTAACCTATATTCTTCAAGTAGCGATAAATTCACAGAATCAAAATCTCCTATTATTAGATTAGGCATAATTCCATGTTTTTTTGCCTTTTCTAATCCGCCATCGGCACAAACTATATAGTCAAAATCCATTTTATTTGTAAAGGTTTTTTCAATTTCACTTCCATTACCTATAATTAAGGCCTTCATTTCATTATTTCCTTAAATTTTTTAGTTTCTAAAACTATATCCTTTGAATTATAAATTGCCGAGCCTGCTACTACTACATTGGCTCCCCAACTGAGAACTTCTTTTAAATTTGCAGAATTTACTCCGCCGTCGATTTCTATATCTATATTTAAATTATACTTCTCTATCATTTCTTTAAGATCTTGGAACTTGTATTTAACGTTTTTTATTAAACTTTGTCCTCCAAAGCCGGGATTAACACTCATTAATAAGACCATATCCAAGTCGCCTATAATATCTTTAAGAGTTATAACAGGAGTTGCAGGATTTAATGATACACCTGCTTTTAAACCTAAAGATTTGATTTTTTGTACAGTTCTATGTAAATGTATGGCTGATTCCTGATGAACAGTAATTATATTTGCACCGGCCTTATAAAAGTCCTCAATATATTTATCAGGATTTTCAATCATAAGGTGCACGTCAAAAGGTAAATCAGTAACTTTCCTTAAACTTTTCACCACAGCTGGACCAATAGTTATGTTAGGGACAAAGTGCCCATCCATAACGTCTATATGTATATAGTCAGCTCCTCCTTCTTCCACTAACTTTACAGCTTGACCTAAACTAGAAAAATCAGCCGATAGTATGGAAGGAGCTAATTTATTCTCTTTCATTTTTCCTCCTAATAAGGTTTATTTCTTTTAATTTCTTCTAAGAGCCTCTGGTAGTTATTATACCTAATATTGCTGATTAAATCATCCTTTAATGCTTCCTTAACGCTACAGCCTGGCTCTTTGTAGTGGAGACAATCCAAAAATTTGCAACTTTCTCCGTACTTATTTATTTCAGGATAGTACATTCTCAGTTCATACTCATCTATTCCTTCCAATTGAAAGGAACTAAACCCCGGTGTATCAACAGCATATCCTCCGAAACTGAATTTATATATTTCAGCATGGCGAGTGGTATGCCTTCCTCTTCTTAATTTTTCGCTTATTTCGCCTGTCTGCAAATAAAAATCAGGCTGCAAAGCATTTAAGAGGGAGGACTTTCCTACACCGGAAGGGCCCGAAAATACGTTAAGTTTATCTCGTAAAATTGTTTTTAATTCTTTAATTGATTCTTTATTATACTTGCTGGTAAAAATTATTTTATAAGCTGTATTTTTGTAAATATTTAATATATCTTCTTCTTGGCCTTCCTCGGCAAGATCAAACTTATTGAAACAGATAATAGGATTTATATGGTTTAATTCTGCTGCAATAAGCAATTTATCTAACAAAAGATAATCCGGGTCGGGACTTCTTACCGCAAAAATAACTATAAGCTGCTCTACATTAGCAATGGAAGGTCTTTTTATTTCATTAGTTCTTTCTAAAACTTCCTCTATATATCCTGCATCTTCATCTTCTTCCGTAATCCTAATAAGAACCTTATCTCCCACTAAGGGCTTAATATTCTTCAGCCTGAACAATCCCCTTGCCCTACATTCAACGACTTTGTTTCCTATATCAACGTAGTAGTTTCCTCCCACACCCCTTATTATAATCCCTTTAATCATACCAACTCCTATCTATTATTAAAATGCTATTTCAACTCTATCGTATATTTCATTATCAATATATATTTCAAAAACTTCCGTTCCCTTTCCTTTAAGATTTACTAATATACTTTGTTCAGAAGTTTCTACTTCTTTAGAAAATATTACTTCTCTTACTTCCTGTGCAATTCTCTGAATTACTACTGTAACTTTATCTCTGTCAGTAGGCAATGATATAGTAAGAGGGAAGCTACCTTGATCTGATGGTTCCGGTTCTGTAGGATTCGGTTCAGGTTCAGCTTCTTCTTCAGCCTTACCTAAACTTACAGTTAGCCATACTGAAGTTCCTTGTTCCACTTCCTGTCCAGCTACTATACTTTGTCTCATAACTAAACCTTCTTCAAATTCATCGCTATGCTCTTCATTGACTTGACCTACAGTAAGACCACTTTGTGAAATTGAAAGTTTTGCCGTTTCTAAATTCAAATTTAATAAATCAGGCATCTTTACGTATACTATTTTAGGTCCTATACTTACTAGGTAGTTAACTGGATCATCTTTATTTGCAGGCAAGTTTGCTGCTGGATATTGGTCGATTATCTGCCCTGCCGGAAAGCTATCGGAATTTTCTTCCTTTACATCCCCTACACTCAGCCCTGCATCACTAAGTATAATCCCTGCTTCAATAGCATATTTACCGATTAGATTAGGTACTAAAATTTCTCTTTCCCCTCTACTTATTACTACTTCTATAGGGTATTTTTCTTTGACTTTAGAACCTTCTTCTAGACTTTGTTCCATTACCTGGCCTTCCTCATATTGGTCAGAATATTCCTTAGAAGAAACAATGAATTCCAAACCTAAATCTTCTACAATTTTCCTGGCTTCATCTTCATACCTTCCTAACAAGTCTGGTACAAGAACTTCCGGCACATAGAAAAAAGATCTAAAGGCAATAATACCCCCTATTAGGGCTACGACTAAGGCACTTAATATTGCCGCAATGGTTATTTTCTTTCCTTGGAGTTTTTCATCTTCTGTCTCTTCTTCTGGCTCGTCTCCACTAAAAAAACTTTTAAAAGCATTAGATGAATTTTCATCTATTAAATCTATATTTATAACTTTTTGATCTAAATCCTTAATGGGGGGTATTACCATAGTAGGCGAATCGATTATTTCTTCGTCCTTTGCCGGTATTTTTCCCTTTAAAGAATTCAACTTTTGTATTAATTCATCCGCACTCTGAAATCTAAAGCTTTGATGTTTTTCCAAACATTTCATTATAGTGTCTTCAAAGGATTTTGATATATTAATATTTTTCACCTTCTTTGAAGGCTGTATCGGTTTTTCCTGAATTTGTTTCATTGCTACAGAAATATGATTATCTGCATCAAAAGGAAGAACCCCTGTAATCATTTCATACATTACTATTCCTAGTGAATAAATATCAGATTTCTCGTCTACATACCCACCTCTTGCTTGTTCAGGAGAAAAGTAATGTACAGAACCTATTACGTTGGAAGTGTTATTAATGGTGGAAGAGGTAGAAGCTCGGGCAATGCCGAAATCGGTTACTTTAGCCGTTCCATCTTCCGTTAAAAGTATGTTGTGAGGCTTTATATCTCGATGAACAATATTGTTAGCATGGGCATGTTTCAATGCTTCAGCTACCTCTTTTGAAATTTTAATAGCCTCTCTTTCATGGAGTTTACCTTTACGTTTAATATAATTTTTTAAAGTTTCTCCCTTTACATATTCCATAACTATATAGTAAACACTATCTTCTATTCCCGTATCGTAAATATTAACAATGTTAGGATGGGCAAGACTTGCCGCAGACAAAGATTCTTGTTTAAATTTATCTATAAACTCAGGATCCTGAGTAAGTTCATCTCTTAAAATTTTTATAGCTACAAAGCGGTTTAGAACTTTACACTTAGCCTTGTATACGTTGGACATTCCCCCGCCGCCTATTTTATCTACAACTTCATATCTGTTACCTAAAATTCTACCTATCATAAGTTTCACCTCTAATGATATTATCAACAATAATTATGGTAATATTATCAGTTCCACCATTATCGTTGGCTTGCTTAATTAATTTTTCCACACTTTCACTAGAACCGTATTTTTTTATTATTTCTAATATTCTGTCATCAGATACGTGAGTGGTCAACCCGTCAGTGCATAATAGAAGTATATCATTTTCGTAAAAGTCAATTTCAAAAATATCGGCATGTACAAATTCTTCGCCCCCTAAGGCTCTGGTTATTACATTTTTCTTAGGATGGTTTTTTGCTTCTTCAAGGGTAATTTCCCCATCCTTCAACAATTCATTCACATATGTATGGTCTGTAGTAATTTGTTTAATTTGACCCTTTCTTAACATATATGCCCTGCTATCACCTACATTACCTATATAGATTGTTTTTAATACTTTATCTAATACAGCCATAGTTACTGTCGTACCCATACCTGAATAGTCTGGGTTTTCTTTTGCTTCTTGTCGTATTTTATAATTGCTAAGTTCAATACTATCTATAATAAAAGTAGGAGGCTGGAAATCCTCAACTTTAGCTTTTATAAAAAGCTCTCTTATAGTTTCAGCAGCAATAGAACTTGCGATTTCTCCTGCACTATGTCCTCCCATGCCGTCAGCTACCGCAAATAAACTGTATTGTTCAATTTCTTCCACTATTAAATTATCTTCATTATTTTCACGCATTAACCCTTTATTAGTTTCGAAGAATATCTTCATACAGCACCTCACATTTTTAGGATATCATTTCTCAGCTGTCCACAGGCAGCATTAATATCACTTCCCAGCTCTCTCCTGACTGTAGCATTAATTCCATTTTCTCTTAAAACTTTCTTAAAATTCTCTATATCTAAATTGTCGGATGATTGTATATTTGCTTCTTTAACATAATTGCAAGGAATTAAGTTAACATTTGCCAACTTACCTTTTAATAAATTGCTCAAAATAGCTGCATCTTCACTACTATCATTAAAACCTTTAATCATTATATATTCAAAGGTTAATCTCCGCCCCGTTGTCTTTATATAGTAGTCGCAGGCTTTAAGAATATTAGCTAGTTTATATTTTCTTGCAATAGGCATAATTTCTTCTCTTTTTTCCTGGCTAGGGGCATGAAGAGAAATTGCCAGGGTTATAGGAATATTCTCCTCAGCCAACTTATAAATATTGGGGACAATTCCGCTAGTGGAAAGGGTTATTTTCCTCATGGAAATGTTCTGTCCCTTGTCATGGTTAATTATATTTAGAAATTTCACTATATTACTATAATTTTCCAAGGGTTCTCCCGAACCCATAATAACTACATTGGAAATTTTTTCTCCCGTATCTTTTTGAATTAAATATATTTGTTTTAGCATTTCGGCAGCAGTAAGGTCTCTTATGAAACCATTTTTTGTGGAAGCACAAAAATGACAACCCATCTTGCACCCCACCTGTGATGAGATACATGCAGTATTGCCGAATTTGTATTTTAGAAAAACACTTTCTACAATATTTCCATCTTCAAATTTAATTACATATTTTTTCGTTTCATCTAATTTTGATTGAAGTTTTAACTCAATTGCAGCTTTAGTAAATTCGTATTCTTTTTGAAGTTCTGCCTTTACCTTTTTAGACACATTCTTCATTTCATCGTAACTGTCGACAGTCTTATTATGTATCCATTCAAAAATTTGATTTGCTTTAAATTTCGGTTCCTTAATTCCTATTATTGCTTCCTGCAATTCATCAAAGCTTAAATCATCGATTTTTTTCATATTTTACCTTCTACTTGCTTATATTTGTTATATAGGACATCCCTTTATATTTCCCTCAAAGACCCTTTTAAATTTAAGGTAATCTTATTATAATAACAAAATTAAAATATTATCAAGTATATCATAATCTCCTAATTTTCGCAATAAAAAACCCATCCATACGGTGAATATGAGGATATATTTCGATATAACCATCTTTTGCTGTCTTAAAGCTCTTATCTATTTTATCAGAAAAATCAGATAAAATATAGTTCTTATTTTTTAAAAATTTATTAATTACATCAATATTTTCTTCTCTTTCTGTAGTACAAGTAGAATATACCAATTCTCCAGATGGTTTTAAATATTTTGATGCATTCTCAAGAATTTTATATTGAATTTCTCTAAGGTCATTATTACATGCTTTATTATATTTTATCTCTGGCTTTCGCCTTATTATCCCTAATCCTGAACATGGAACATCTACTATAACATAGTCGGCCTTTCCCACTAATGATTCAGCTAATTTTGTTGCATCGTATTCTTCAACCTTTACACTACTAATAGCAAGTCTTTTTAACTCATTTTCTATGAGTTTCAATTTTCTCGGATATAAGTCTCTCGATATTATTTTTCCTGTATTATTCATCAGTTCGGCAGCACTTAAAGTCTTTCCTCCCGGGGCAGCACACATATCTATTATGAGACTGTCTTCCTTTGGATTTAGTATTTGACCTACCAGCATGGAACTTTCACTTTGAACAGAAAAATAACCCTTCCTATATTCCTCTAAGCTGTCGATTTCAAAAGGATTTTCTATAATTAGACCCTTGTTTGCATACTTAGTTTTATATGACTTAATACCCTTTTCTTCAAAGATTTCAATTAACTCATCTCTTTGTATTTTCAGCCTGTTAACACGAATTTCCAAAGGGGCTTCTGTATTATTGGCAATTAAAAGCTCTTCTATGTCCTTCCCAAACTGTTTTTTCCACTTACTGATTAATTCCTTAGGATAAGAGTATTTAACACTTAGGTATTCATCCCTAGGCAATTGATTCATTCTTGACCTAAGCTCATCCTTCTTTCGCAGTATATTTCTAAGGACGGCATTAACAAATTTCGAGCCTCTTATATTGCCTTTATACTTAATATATTGAACGCTTTCATTTACAACTATATTTTCATGTGAATTATCCAAAAAAAACAGCTGGTATACAGCCAGTCTTAATACTACTAAAATTTCTATCTCCATTTTCTTGGTCTTGGTTTTGGATACTTGATTTATAATCCAGTCAATAAATATTAAGTTCTCAATAACTCCTAGTACGGATTTTCGGTATAAGGAAAGAAACCTATGTTCAACATTTTTCATATCATTGTTTATTACAATATTTGAATAGGATTTATCCCTGAATATTTTCTTCAAAGTTTCAATTGCATGTTTTCTGTAAGTGTTCATATAATCCCTCTCATACTTTCTTGGCTTTTAGCAACTCTATTAGTATATCTAGTATATAGTAAATATAAATATGTTTCCATTAATATTTGCATTTAATAAAACATTATTTCAGATTTTAATTAAATAAAATTATTTTTCGAATATTCATTCGGTATTCTTGTCAAAAAAATTCAGTCTCGAGACTGAATCTTATTACTAGCATGTTGATGTTTCAAAAATATAAGTACAATTAAATGAAAACTTGCTACGCAAGCCCCAATTATAGTAAATGTATTAAATATAATCCATGATAACAAAGAAAATATAATACAAATTGTAACACAAATTTCTACTACTTTTCCCATGCTTGGCTTCCTAATTCTCTTAACAAGAATAAACAAAATCACAAATGATAGGAGAGCAGTCATTAGGGGAAAGCAGTTACCATATCCAATTACTATTAAATCAAAATACGAAAAATAACTGGTTATTCTTTCTGTGGGACCGGGAGCAAATGTCATTGCTATACCAAGTGGTGTCGCCATTAAAACTATTGAAACTATAATGCAAAATATTGATATATATCTTTTAATCATACACTACCCCCTAGTTTTTGCATTTATTATGTTAATTGGAGTCAAATTCAATAATGTTAGTGAGTAAAGATAAAAAAACCCCAAATACTATAGTAATTTGAGGATTTTTATTAAACTATATTGCTGGCACCGCCGCAGCATACAGCTAACTTAAAATAACTTTTTCTGGGAATTTGTTTCCTCTTAGATATGCTTCCACTGGCATTCTTTTTTTGCCTGGCATTTGTATTTCTTTAAGTATTACTGTCCCGTCCTTTGCTTTAATGAAAATTCCTTCCTTGTTGGCTTTTATTACATATCCCGGTTCAAAATCCGGATTATCACTTATATAGGCTGTTTTATAGACTTTTATAATTTTACCATCTAATGTAAAATATGCCGTAGGCCAAGGTGAAAGTCCTCTGATTAAATCGTGAATATTCTTTGCATTTAAGTTCCAATCTATCTTCCGGTTTTCATTATTTAGCATAGGAGCATAGTTTGAAAGGGAATCATCTTGTTTTTCAGCTACTATTTCATTTCTTTCTAATTTATCTAAGGTTTCGACTAATAAGTCTGCACCTTTTTCCATTAAAATGTCGTGTAGTTCTCCTACCTTCATATTTTCATGAATTTCTACTTCTGATTTTAACAGCATGTCTCCAGTATCTAATCCTATATCCATTTGCATAGTTGTAACACCTGTCTTT
>JAAYRW010000093.1 GCA_012518555.1 Tissierellia bacterium | reverse complement strand
TGAAAGTGCTGGTAATGCCCAGAATGGCTGAATCATATTAGTCCATGAATCACCCCAAGCAATAGCCATAGCTGTTATCGCTGGATCAACTCCAATTGCATCACCTGCAGGCATCATAATAGGTGCTTGAACAGCCCATTGTCCTCCACCTGAAGGAACGAAGAAGTTAACAATTCCTGCACTCAAGAATGTTAATAATGGGAACGTCTTTATAGTAGAAATGCTGACAAATGCATTAGATACAACAGCAGCAAGAGATATACCTGTTTCTGGATTTGCGCCAGTCATCATACCCATTATTCCAGCATAAAACGGGAATTGAAGAATGATACCGCCAGCACTTTTAACTGCTTCATCAATAGCATCAATATATTTTCTTAATGTTCCGTGAAGTAAAATACCAACAAACATAAATATAAAATTAACGAAGTCCAAGCTTAAATTAATTCCAACTTGAGTAAAATTATATATTATGTAGGTAAAACCCATAATTAAAATAATTACCCATAAAACTCTGCTTCTTTCCATTTTGTCGGCAGGAGTAAATTTAGAAGGATCCTCAATAACTTCTTCAGGTTCAACCAATTTAGCAGGGTCAACTTCAATTGTATGCTCTTTATCTGGCATCATTGATTTACAAACTAATGGAAGACCAAATATAATTATTCCTGATACAATTAAATTCATAGGTGAAAAAATAGTTTCAGTTGTTGGAATTGTGAATGAAGGATCAAAAATCTGAGGAGCAACTGCCGCCAAAGCTCCTTCGTTTGCAACCTGCAACGGAATTGAGCCTGATATACCACCATGCCAAACAACGAATCCAGAATAAGCAGTTGCAATTAACAATCTGTAATCAATACCTTTAACTTCTCTAGCGATTTCTTTTGCTAACAAAGCACCTATTACCAATCCAAATCCCCAGTTAATCCAGCAAGCTACTACTGATACAAATGCAGTAATCATAATACCCCTGGCAGGTGTTTTAGCAGTCTTTGCTATTCTTTGCAGCCCTCTTTTAAATACGGGTGCTTGAGCCATGGCACTTCCAAGTACAAGTACCAATACCATCTGCATTGTAAACGCAAGCAATCCAAAGAATCCACCTGGTCCTGCCCAGTGAATAATCATTTGGAATGGTGATTGATCTGTTAATAAAACACCACCTACAAATGTTATAATAGTAAGTACAATAGCAAAGATAAAAGCATCTGGCAGGTACTTGCTCATTACGTGAACGCACCCGTTTGTAAATTTTTTAAACATTTTCCCACTCCTTAAAAAAATATTTTTATAGTAAATAACAATTGTTATTAACTACCAAACTTTAATCATAAAACAATCACTATGTTTAAAACTTGTTTTTTAGGAATAAATTGTATGTTTTTTAACGACTTTTAATAATTGTACCACCAATAAAAATTCTTGTCAATCTTTTACAATAACTTGATAGCGTCAATTTACTTTCGGAAATGAATGGTGAGAGTCCACCCGTATGATATGATTAAGATTTATATTAGTTACATCATACTATATTTCGAATAAGTCTGCCATATTTTATTGTTTTTCTTTTATTGCATCTGTATTTTACAGATAACAATCATAGAACTCAAGGTATACCTTTGGCACAAGCGACCTTGACTTCTTTGCTAGTTATCCTGTACTTTTATAATTAAGCAATAAATGAATATTTATAGGTTTAACCTACCTGAATATCTATCCAGTTTCTCATCCACTTCATGCTGCTTTTTTCTAGCCCCGGAATAATAGCCTGGGTCTTTTCAGCATTATCCCAACCTGACTTTCTTTTCCTTAATTCCTTTATTAATTCTTCTTGTTCTTCTCGTTCTTCTTCTACTTTTTGTCTTTCTTTCTGATATTTTAATAAGTCAATTACTTTTCCATCATTATATTTATATGCCCTAAGTTTAGCCATCTGGTCGCATCCAAACTCACTCCAACCCATTGGACGGCTGCTCATTCTAGAAGATAAAACATGGCTAACCTGCCCTTCAGCACAGCATTTCCAACAGTCACCTGCATCTTCTACCTTTACTTTTATTCCATTCCAATTATTTAAGAAATATCTCAGTGCTGTCTTGATATCCTTTGTTTTGTTTTCATCTTCTGTTACATCTAAGAGTCTATTGTAAACAGCTTTTAAAGCATCTTTATCAGCCCTATTAAGGGCCTGCCATATTTCTTTCTTTCCTTCTTCATCACTATCTAACAGGTGGGTTACAGATCTATTTACATATTTCATCATATGAAACTTATCTAAAACAAACTTACTGTTTTCTATATATTCACAACCTGATTTTATCCATGGGGCTCCGTCACCTGCAATGTATACTTGTTCCAAATATTCGGTATCATATACGGTATCTATATATTTGCCAACTAAAGTCCATAGTTCTTCATTGCCTCTACTTCCTCTGTAGATGCCACTAAAATACTTTTTCCCGATTAGTTTATATCTTGGTCTTTCAGATTTTTCACCTGATTCGTTTACTATATCTTCATAAACACATACTAATTTAGGCATAATTGTATTAATCTTGTACCCTCTACTATCTCTAGGAAGATCACCTTTTTCCTCTTGAAATTGGGCTGCCACGTGATCTTCATCAGCTACTATATGAAGATGTTTTACTCGTTTTTTATCTTTTGGCTCTTTAACTGGCATTTCTATAACTGTTTCATGTACAAGGTCCTTAACGGCCTGTTTACTAATTTCATCAGTTAAACTGGCTTGCTTACCGCCTTTTTGGTAACTACTGTCTATTGTCTCTTCTAATGCCCTAGTAGCGGATCTAAGAGTAATCTTCTGGCCAGGTTCAAATCCTAGTAGTTGATCAAGCAAATATACATACTCCTTTGTATGTTTGTTGTAATATCCAGTTCGTTTAAATGTAACTTTCCCCATAACATCAAGTATAGACTTTTCTTTATTACGATGTTCAATGTTCCAATGTTTTTTTCTGGTAAGACTCTCACGAATTGCATCATCTAAGAGTTCATAGATTTCACTTAACAAATCAGTTCCTAGCCTTAACACTCTTTCTTGAATCTCTTCAGATAAAACTTCAGCATCAATTTCACCTTCAATAAGTTTTTTTACACTTTTTTCGATTTCTTTACTGTCTTTTTCATAAAAATGTTGTATAGTATAGTACATAGAGAGCACCTTCCTTTGTGAACGTTAGATTGTT